>PKTQ01000061.1 GCA_002869085.1 Hyphomicrobiales bacterium
AAAGGGTCGCCGAAATCACCGGCGGCAAGAAATGCGACGTGGTCTATGACTCGGTCGGCCGGGACACTTTCCCCGGCTCGCTCGACTGCCTGAAACCGCGCGGGCTGTGGGTGAGCTTCGGTCAGTCTTCGGGGCCGTTGCCGGAGGTCAACCTGGGCATCCTGTCCCAGAAAGGCTCGCTCTACGCCACCAGGCCGTCATTATTCGTCTATATCGCCGAGCGCGCGGCATTGAAGGCCAATGCCGCCGAATTGTTCGAGATGGTCGGCTCGGGACGGGTGAAGATCAATGTCAACCAGACTTATCCTCTCAGCGAAGCGGCCCGGGCGCACCGGGATCTGGAGGCGCGCAAGACCACCGGCTCGAGCGTGTTGCTGGTTTAAATTGCCTCGGGCCAATTCGCTACGCTCACATTGTTAGTGATAATCGGTTCCGGCCCGCTCCCCCGCCCGGCCACCCAGGGAGCATGCCACAAGGTGACCGGGCGGGGCAGCGGTCCTGTCTATAGATTACTCAGCAAGCTTGGCGGCCATTCGTTCCCTGAGCCAGGATTAGCTCCGGCGGAGCCGTTCAGGAGCCGTTGAAGGCCGGGCACATGCCGGTGCCGCAGGCGCCCATCGGCGCCTCACAGGCGGGCGCATCGAAATCGGACGCCCCGGAGCCGGCGCCATTGACGGCCGGGGCCACCAGGAACACCTGGGTCAGCTCGCCGCCGCAGCTTGGGCAGGCCGGTTTTTCGGCCGACATGGCATGCTGAATCCGGTGATTTTCGGCGCATTGATTGCATTCATAATCATAGGTCGGCATGGGCTTGCATCCTTCGAACTGATGAGCTTTTGCGGCGCTTCCTATCATGAGGCCAGGGCGCCAAACAAGGGGAAGAGTTGCCGCAGCCCAAGCCCCGGCCCGCAAGCCGCGCATGGCTGGCATTCGCAATCAACAAGCGCCCATCTCTTGCCCGGTTTGACTTCTCATCTTACAAAGGTTCCAGGCCTGAGTCGCCTCTCCAGTCCCTCCTATTGGCACTCTTGTCTGCTCTTGCGCCCGCCGCCTGTCTGCGCATCCCCGGCGGACGCGCTCATGCCAAGAAAGATAATATCGATATGAGCGGCGAAATTCTCTATGTTTTCATTGTCCTGGCTGCGGCCATCGGCCTCTTTATCAGTGACAAATTGCGGCTAGACCTGGTGGCGATCCTGGTGATCCTGGCGCTGTCGCTCGGCGGCGTGCTCAGCCCGTCCGAGGCCGTGGCGGGGTTCGGAGCGCCGGTGGTGCTGCTGATCGCGGCTTTGTTCATTGTCGGCGAAGGATTGTTCTATACCGGCATCGCCTTCACGCTCGGCGATCAGATCGTCAAACTGGCCGGCAATCGCGAGGCCGGGCTGATCGTGGTGCTGATGCTGGCGGTGGGCGGTCTGTCCGCTTTCATGAGTTCGACCGGCGCGGTGGCGATTTTCATACCGGTGGCGGTGCGTCTGGCCACGAAATCCGGCCTGGCCCCCAACCGCCTTTTGATGCCGATGGCCACCGGCGCGCTGATCGGCGGCATGCTGACCCTGATCGGCACCCCGCCCAACCTGATCGCCAGTCAGCAATTGGTGAAGGCCGGGCTGGCGCCGTTCAGCTTTTTCGGCTTTACGCCGATCGGCCTCATCATCATGGCGACGGCGGCGGGTTATATGCTGCTGGTGGGGCGGCATATGCTGCCCGCTTCACTGGGCGAGGACAATCAGCGCCGTGACCGGCGCACACTGTCTGACCTGGCCGCGGCTTACGGCATCGAAGGGCATATGGTGCGGCTCAGGCTGCAGGCGGACTCGCCGATGGTCGGACAGACGGTGGTGCAGGCAGGCCTGCGCACCCGTTACGGCATCACCGTGTTCGGGCTCGAGCGCCACGGGCGGCTACGCAGCCATGTGATGACCGTGCTGTCGGACACGCTGTTTGAAGCCGGGGACATATTGTTCGCGGTGGACTCGGCCCAGGAAGCGGCGCTGTTCGCCGAAGAGCAGCGGGCTGATATCCTGACCTTCGAAGCCGATAAATATTCGGTCGCGGCGCGCGATCTGGGCCTCGCTGATGTGCTGTTGCTGCCCCATGGCGGGTTGCTCGGCCAGACCCTGACCCAGAACCGGTTCCGCCAGACTTATGATCTGAGCGTGCTGGCCATCGCCCGCAAGGGTGTGCCGCTGACCGGCAATTTCGCCAATGAGCCGCTGGCCTTCGGCGATGCGCTGCTGGTGGGCGGAAGCTGGGCGCAGATCCGGGCCCTGCGCGGCCAGAACAGTGATTTCGCGGTGCTCAGCTTCCCGGAAGAACTGGAGGAAAACGCTCCCGGCCACGACCGGGCCTGGCTGGCGATGCTGGTGGTGGCGCTGATGCTGGGGCTGATGGCGTTCAAGGTGGTGCCCACGGTGATGGCGGCCATACTGGCTTCGGTGCTGATGGTGCTGGCGGGCTGCGTGAAGCCGTCCCGCATCTACCGGTCGATCAACTGGCAGAGCCTGGTGCTGATCGCCGGCATGCTGCCCATGGCCAAGGCACTGGAGAAAACCGGCGGTTTGAATCTGATGGTCGAGACCATGATGGGGCTGGTGGGTGATGGCTCGCCGATGCTGGTTATGGCGGCGCTGTTCGTGCTGACCTCCGGGCTGAGCCAGGTGATCTCCAACACCGCGACCACGGTGCTGGTGGTGCCGGTGGCGTTTGGCCTGGCGCAGTTGATGGGAGTGCAGCCGCAGCCCTTCCTGATGACGGTCGCCCTGTCGGCCTCGAGCGCTTTCGCCACTCCGGTGGCCTCGCCGGTCAACACGCTGGTGCTGGGGCCGGGCCAATACCGCTTTGCCGATTTCGTCAAGGTGGGGCTGCCGCTGCAGGTATTGGTGATGGTGGTGACCCTGGCGGTGGTGCCGGTGTTCTTTCCATTTTAGTTCTGCAGATCCTGAGTTCTGCCGATCCAACCCACCCCGCTCCCCCTCCCCACCACCCTCAGGGAGTATGACCAAGCATGGTGGGGAGGGTGAGCTTGGGATTTCTGAGTGATAATCGGCACCGGCCAGTTCATTTCTTCCCATGGGAAGATATGAACCCCCGACGAGGTTTATTTCTCGTCAGAGAAATAACCGGTCGGGCGCGGGGCTTTTTATCTGCCTCGCGGCAATTCGCTGCGCTTAACTGAGTTACTTCCCAGCCCCGCGCCCCCGCCCGGCCACCCAGGGAGTGTGGGCTCAAGGGTGTCGGGCGGGAGCGCGGGCCGGTCATGAAGTTCACGGCTGGCCCGGCTGGATCAGAACAGGGTCAGCAGGGCCGCGTTGGCCAGGCCGAACACCAGCAGGAACAGGCCGAGCA
>PKTQ01000092.1 GCA_002869085.1 Hyphomicrobiales bacterium
CCGCGCGCCGTCACCCCGTGATTGCCGGCAAACACCGTCACATCGACCGCTTGCACGCGCGGGCGCAGACGCCCCTGCCATGAGGCCAGCCAGCAGGCCACATCCTCGAGCCGCCCCAGCGCCCCCGGCGGCTTGGTGAGTTGCCCCTGCAGGGCGCATGCTTGCTGAAAAACCTGCTCATCGGCTTGCGGCGCCCGCGCCGTCCACCGATTGAAATCATCTGCCGTGTTGAACATGACTGCGAGAAAAGGTGAGAATCAGCTTTAATGTCAACCAGCAATATGACCCGCCCCCGCCCAAGGAGAACCCCGATGCCGCCCCTTGCCCCCATATCGCTCATTCTGGGCGGCGCCCGTTCCGGCAAAAGCCGCTTTGCCGAGACCCTGGCGGAGACGAGCGGTCTCGAGCCCGTCTATCTCGCCACCGGCGCCGCCCATGATTCGGAAATGGCCACCCGCATCGCCGCCCACCGGGCGCGGCGCGGCGCTGAGTGGCGCACCCTGGAAGAAGAGCTGGAACTGACCCGCACCCTGCAGGACCATGCCGGGCGCGGCCGGGTGATTCTGGTGGACTGCCTGACCATGTGGACCGCCAATCTGATGGGCGGCGGACGCAATCTCGACCTGGAGTTTCGCCATCTGATCGAAGCCCTGCCACGCCTCGGCGGGCCGGTGATCTTCGTTTCCGGCGAGGTCGGGCTCGGCGTGGTGCCGGACAATGCCGCCGCCCGCGCCTTTGCCGACCATCTGGGCGAGCTCAATCAAAAGCTTGCCATGGCGGCTGCTTATGTAGTCTTAATAGCCGCCGGACTGCCGCTGGTACTCAAATCCCCCAATCAGGACTGACCTTGATATGAAATCCGCCCGCAAGATTCCCGCCACCGTCGTCACCGGCTTTCTGGGGGCGGGCAAGACCACCCTGATCCGGCATCTGATTCAAAATGCCGGCGGCCGCCGCATCGCCCTCATCGTCAATGAATTCGGCGATATCGGCATTGACGGCGAGCTGCTCAAGGCCTGCGGCGCCCCCGATTGCGGCGGCGAGGACATTGTCGAACTGGCCAATGGCTGCATCTGCTGCACGGTGGCGGATGATTTCATCCCCACCATGGAGGCCCTGCTCGGCCGGGACCAGCCGCCGGATTATATCGTGATCGAAACCTCGGGCCTTGCCCTGCCCCAGCCTCTGGTGCGCGCTTTCAACTGGCCGGAGATCAAGACCCGGGTCACGGTCGATGGCGTGGTGGCGCTGATCGATGCCGCCGCCCTGGCGCGGGGTGAGCTGGCCGAGAACGAACAGCGCCTTGAGGCCCAGCGCCAGGCCGACGACATGCTCGACCACGAAACCCCGCTCGGCGAGCTGTTCGCCGACCAGATCAATTGCGCCGATCTCATCGTGCTCAACAAATCCGACCTGGTGGAGGGCGAGGCTCTGGCCCGCATCGAGCGGGACATCGCCCATGAGGCCCAGCCGGGCGCCCGCATCCTGAAAGCCAGCCACGGCGCGCTGCCGCCGGAGGTGATCATCGGCCTTGAGGCCAGCGCCGAGGACGAGGAGCGCCTGTCCCATCATGAGCGCGCCCATGGCGGCGTCGCCGATCATGATCACGACCATGACGACTTTGAAAGTTTCGGCGTCACCCTCGGCCAGGTGGACGAGCTGGACGCATTTCGCGATTCAATCGCAAATGTCGCCGCCGAACACGCCATATTGCGCCTGAAGGGCTTCGCCGCGGTCAAGGACCGGCCCATGCGCCTGGTGGTGCAGGCGGTCGGCCCCCGGGTCGATACTTATTTTGACAGCGAATGGCCGGCAGGCAGCCCGCGCCAGACCCGTCTGGTGGTAATCGGCGAGGCGCCGGTCAGCCGCGACGCCATCACCGAGGCCCTGGTCAAGGCCGCCGGGTCGTAGAGAAGTGCATCTCCTCAACGCCAGCGCCGGCCAGATCCTCGACGGCAATGAACCTGTCGATCTGCAGCAATCCCCCGGCGACATCGTCGTGCTGAGCGCGGCCGACACCGAAATCGCCGCCCTTGCCCGCGCCCGGGCGCAAAGCTCCGGCCCCAGCCTGCGCCTCGCCAGTCTCAACCATCTCGGCCATCATTTTTCGGTCGATCTTTATCTTGCGAACACTCTCGCCCATGCCCGGCTGATCGTGCTGCGCCTGATGGGCGGCGCTTCCTATTGGCGCTACGGGCTGGATGAGGTGGTGGCGCTGGCGCGCGGGCGCGGCATCAAACTGGCGGTAATCCCCGGCGATCACCGCCCCGACCCCTCGCTCGATGGCTTTTCGACCCTGCCGGCGCCGAGCTGCAACCGGCTATGGGCCTATCTTGTCGAGGGCGGCCCCGGCAATATGGGTGGATTCCTGGATTATTGCGCCCATCTGCTGGAAGGCGCGCCCGAGCCGCCGCCGGCCCGCCCCCTGCCCATGGCCGGGATCTATCACCCCTCGGGGCAGAAGAGCGATCCGGCGCCATTGATCCGCGATAACAAAAGCGCACCGCCCGTCGCCGCCATCGTCTTTTACCGGGCCCTCATGCAGGCCTTCGACACCGCGCCGGTGGACGCGCTGATGGCGGCGCTCGAGAAGCGCGGCCTTGAGCCGCTGCCCATCTATATCAGCAGCCTCAAGGACCGCACCGCCGCCGAGACCGTCACCACCCTGTTCCGGCAGGCAAAGCCAGATATCGTCATCAATTGCACCGGCTTCGCGGTGTCGCGCCCGGACGGCGACTGGTCCGGCGCGGTGCTCGACAGCGCCGGGGCGCCGGTGCTGCAGGCCATTTTCGCCGGCATCAACCGCCAGGTCTGGCAGCAGAGCGGGCGCGGCCTTGGTGCCCGCGACATCGCCATGAATATCGCCCTGCCCGAGATCGACGGGCGCATATTGAGCCGGGCGGTGTCGTTCAAATCCGAATTGCGCCGCGATCCCGAGGTCGAGGCCGGGGTGGTGGTGCATGAGCCGGTGCCGGACCGCATCGATTTTACCGCCGAGCTTGCCGCCAATTGGGCGCGCCTCGCCCGCCGCCCGGTGGCTGAGCGGCGCATCGCCCTCATCCTGTCCAATTACCCCTCCTCCGACGGGCGGCTCGCCAATGGCGTCGGTCTCGACACCCCGGCCGCCGCCATCGAACTGCTGCGGGCCATGGCCGAGGCGGGCTATGACACCGCCGGCGCGCCGAAAAGCGCCGCCGAGCTGATGGACCTGCTGCGCGCCGGGCCGACCAATGCCGGGCTCAAAGGCAAGACCATCCTTGAGACTCTGGATATCGACTCGTATCGGCGCTTTTTCGATGAGCTTCCCGAACATATCCG
>PKTQ01000265.1 GCA_002869085.1 Hyphomicrobiales bacterium
CGGGCGGTGCGCAGGATTCCGGCCGAATTCAGCGAAAATGACGCCTCGTCCTGCGCGTAATCATAGACCACGTCAATCAGCCCCATCGGATGCTCGATGCGGATCCGGCGCGCCTCTTCCGCGCCGAGAATCCCGGCCTCGCCGAGCCCCTCGGCTATGGTGCCGGAAGCCAGAAGGCATGAGCCGATGCAGATCGCGCCCGTCACCGCCATCGAAGGATGGCAGTTCCAGGGCATGAAATAGCGCGCCAGGATCGATCCCCCGGCCACCGGCGGCGCCAGCAGGCCAAATTTCGGCACCACGCTCTTGCGCACATCCCCAAGCCCCATGCGCCGGCCGGCTTCGAGGCGGATGCGCTCAATGTTCGCAAACAGCTCCCGGTTTTCATCGAGCGCCGCCGCCGTCTCATCGCCGCGAATGCCGAAATCCACGGCCCGGGCAATGCACATCGGCATGGCCACGTCGATCAGCGTCACTTCCACCCCCTCAATGCGCTCGCGCCGCGCGCCGCTTGGAAACATGGCGCTGGTGCGCGAGGCCGTCACATCCATGAATTTTAAGATCACCGGCGCCGCGCTGCCCGGCACCCCGGCGATCACCGTATCCCCGTCATAGACCGCCCGGCCGGCGCTGGTCTGCACCACCGCCTCGACCCGCGCGCCGGTGTTGACCGAGCGGATCCGCACCGGGGTTTCCGAACCCTGGGCCGCAATAATGCCGAGATCGATCGCCGCCGGGCCGACCCCGGACAGGATATTGCCGCAGGTGGGGGCAAAATCCACATCGCCGCTCTCCGGATTGACCTGGGCGAAGAAATAATCCACATCGGCCCAGTCGTCCCCGGACGGCGACAGCATGGCCACCTTAGTGGTCACCGCCGCGCCGCCGCCGATGCCGTCAATATTCAGCTTGTGCCCGGCGCCGACCATGGCGGCCAGCACCCCGGCCAGCACTTCCCGGTCTCCGGGCAGGTCCGAAGCCTTGATATAGGGGCCGCGCGATGTGCCGCCGCGCATGAACAGGCAGGGAATGGCGGTTTGTGTCATGCTCTGGCGTCCTTTCCTATCGTCCCCTGAGCGGCCAGGGCATATCCACATAGGACTGCAGCAGGCCGGGCGGGAAATCGCGGTTCAGCAGCGAGGCGATCAGGATGATTGCCGCCAGCCCGGCGACGGTCATCACGATGAGCCGCATCCAGCCCACATTGGCGCGTAACCTCAAAAATGCCACGAAGAACAGCGCCAGCGCGATCACGAAACCAAACAGCGAAGTCAGCACCAATAGCGAACAGAACCAGGCCAGCATGGTCCACAACCCGTGCGGCGCCCGCGCATCCGAGCCATAAAGCTCGCCGTCGAAAAACACCCCGTCACTCGCCGGCCGCCGCGCCATCTGCCCCAGCAGCAACAGAGCGCCCACCAGGCCGAAACCGCTGATAACAATCGGAAAAACCTTGTCGATCAGCACATCGACCATCAGCGAATCCACCAGCATCACCCCCAGAAACAGCGCCACCAGCGCGGTGAAGATCATCCCCGGCGCCTTGTGCCAGACATGGTCCTCCACATCGTCCGGGCGGATGGCGGCCGATTGCTTGGCGGCGATCCACACCGAGGCCACGGTGATGATCAGCAGCACGATAACAATCGGCGAAAACATATAGGTGAAACCGTCCATGAAACCGCGCCCGAAGCGGCTGAGGGCGATCTGGGTCGCCTGATAGGTGTAGACTTCCGCCTGGTCGGCCAGCACAAAGCCGATCAGGAAGGCCGGGCGCGGCCATTCGAAACGGCGCATGAAAATGCCAAGCAGGCCAATCGCCACCAGGGCGCCCAGATCCCACAGCGATTGTTTCGACTGGAAGGCGGCAAAGGCGATCAGCATGAACAGGAACGGCACCAGCAGCGGAAACCGCACCGTGGTCAGCCGGGCGATGCCGCCCGACAGGAACAGGCACAACCCGGCGCCCAGCACATTGGCCAGCGCCAGCGACCAGACGATGGTGTAGGTGACCGGCAATTCATTACGCACCATTTGCGGGCCGGCGTCATAGCCCAAGAGGATCATGCCGCCGATAAACACCGCCATCGAGCCCGAACCGGGAATGCCGAACAGCAATGTCGGCACCAGCCCGCCGCCCTCCTTGGCGTTGTTCGAGCTTTCCGGGCCGATCACCCCGCGAATCTCCCCCTGCCCGAAGCCGGATTTGTCCTTGGTGGTCTGCATGGTGTGGCCATAGGCGATCCAGTCCACCACCGAGCCGCCAAGCCCCGGCACCACCCCGACAATGACCCCGATCACCGCGCAGCGCACCGACAGCCAGATATTTTCCCACCAGGCTCGCACCCCGTCCAGCCAGCCCGCACCGAGCTTGGCGTCCTTGGCGATGGCCCGGTCCTGGCGCAGCAGCGAGATGATCTCCGGTATCGCGAAAATGCCGAGACCGACGATCACCAATTGCAACCCGTCCTGCAGATACCAGCTGCCGAAATCCATGCGCGGCGAGCCCTGGGCCGGCGCCTCGCCAATCGCCCCCACCGCCAGGCCAAGCCCGGCGGCCACCAGCCCTTTCAGCAGGCTGCGCCCGGCCAGCACCCCGACCATGGAAAAGCCGAGCACGGTCAGCATCAGCAGCTCCGGCAGCCCGAAGGCCAGCACGATCGGCCGGGCGATCAGAATGAAGAAGGTCAGCACCACCGCGCCAAACAACCCGCCGAACAGCGAGGAGGTAAAGGCCGCCGCCAGCGCCCGCGCCGCCTCGCCCTTCTTGGCCAGCGGAAACCCGTCCAGCACCGTGGCCTGGGACGCCGAGGAGCCGGGTATGCCCATCAGCACCGAGGCGAATGTATCGGAGGTTGGGATCACCGCCACCAGCCCGACCATCATCGCCAGGCCCGATACCGGATCCATGCCATAGATGAAAGGCAGCACCAGCGACAGGCCGGCAATGCCCCCGAGCCCCGGAAACACCCCGACCGACAGACCCAGCAACACCCCGACAACCAGCCACCCCATCTGCTTCAGGCTGAAAATCAGCCCGAATGCCTCGGCCAGAGCCGGCAAAGCTGTCCCCAGTAAATCCATGGCGCAATCCTTTCTGCAGCTTCGGCGAGGGCTTGATTGAGGTCTATTCCAGCACAGGTGGCACGATCTGGCCAGTGCGGCGGTGGGCACAGCCGCAAAAACGCCCCGGCCGGCACCTGGCCTGATGGGCGTGGCTTCATCGCTTGAAGGCGGCTCCGCGGCACCTTCCCGCTTCTATACGGGCCGGCATGCGGGCCGGCGATTGCCGCGCCCCCACAGATCATCAAGAGCTGAAAAACCATCGGGCGGCCATGAGGCCGCCCGATATCAGTTTATTTCAGGCTGACGCCATAGCGCGATTTCAGCCAGCCCTTGATCCAGGCGATCGCTTTGGGATTCACCTTGGTGCCGAGGGTCTTGAAGGTCGCCGCCTTGGCGCCGGTGGCCTGCGGATAAATGCCCAGACGCTTCTTGGAAATCTTCGGGAAATCCGGGCGCTGGGTCACCGCCTTGAAGGCTTTGGAGTAGGTGTCGATCAGCTCCTGGCTGGCGCCCTTGGGCAGGAACACCATCTTCTGGGCCGGGAAGCCAGCGATGAAGAACGCCTTCCAGGCATCCCAGGCCTCGCCGGACGGCTCCTTGCCCATCATTTCGGTGTAGACCTCCTTGAAGGTCGGCAGGTCCGGGAAGGTCGGATCGCGGACGATATTGCCATCGTCATCCAGCGCGCCCCAGCTCATGATCGGCACGGCCTTGCCCTCTTCCACCAGCGGCACCACCTTGGACAGATAGGCCGATGAGGTCTGGTAGTCGATATTGGCCTCGCCGCGCTCGAACATCAGCCGGCCGGCGCCGCGCCCCTTGATGCCGAACACCGGATCGACCTTCAGGCCCAGCATTTCCCAGGCCAGCAGCGGCACCAGGTCGAGCCGGGTCGCGCCCTGCGAGCCATAAATGAAATTGACCCCGAGGATCGACTTCTTGTCCTTTTTCCACTTGGCGCCCAGATCCGCCGGCAGATAGGCCACGCCGCCGGTGGCCGAGGCCAGCACGATGTTCCAGTCCGCATAATCGAACTTCACCCGGCGGTCGCCGAGCAGGAACGGGAACTGGGTCGAACCCGAGGTGCCCAGAATGGTCAGTCCGTCCGGCTTGGCGCGTTCGGCGAACCAGTTGGCGCCCTTGGTCGAGCCGGCCCCCGGCATGTTCTTCACCACCACGGCCGGCTTGCCCGGCAGGGCCTCGCGCAGCAGCGGCGCATAGAAGCGCGACCATTTGTCGGAGCCGCCGCCTTCCTTGAACGGAATGATCCATTCAATGGTCTTGCCTTCGAAATTCACTTCCGCCTTGGCCGGAGCCGCAACAGACAAAGCCAAAGCCCCCGCCGCCAGGCAGAGCACCGATTTGGCGCTGATTGAATATTGTCCCATAAAAAATCCTCCTGTTTTCCTCACGGAGGATCCATCCGTCAATTCATGGCCGGATTTCGCCTCCCCATTCGAAACCCCGATCCATTCAGACATTATTCTATCGGGATGATCACGATGAGTATAAGCTGGAAAACTGTCAGCAACCTGTCAAAATGGCTAGGCGCCCTGCGGGCCGCGCCTGGCAAACGGAAACAATGACTTGAGCGAGTTTCAACCCTGATGCGCATTTTGCTGGTCGAGGATAATGAAATGCTGGCCCGGGGCATCCGCAATGCGCTGGAGGACGAGGCCCATTGCGTCGAATGGTTCGCCGATGGCCGCCATGGCCGCGACTATCTGCAAACCGAACGCCCCGATGTGGCGATTATCGACATCAACCTGCCCGGCATGAACGGCCTCGAGATTGTCCGCCAGGCCCGCGAGCAGGGCAATCCGACCCCGATCCTGATTCTGACCGCCCGCACCGAAACCCATGAGCGGGTTGCCGGCCTCGACGCCGGCGCCGACGATTATCTGGCCAAGCCGTTTGAGATGGCCGAGCTGGAAGCCAGACTGCGCGCCCTCTCCCGCCGCCAGAGCCGGCTCAGCCCGGTGGTGGAAAAACTCGGCCGCATCGCCTTCAACCGCAATCTAAGGCAGATCGACGGCCCGGACGGCGTGCTGCCGCTGACCCGGCGCGAGCTGGCGCTGTTCGAGTGCCTGTTCGACCGCCAGGGCCAGATCGTTCCCGCCGCCCTGATCGCCGATCAGGTTTACGGCATCGGCTCCGACACCGACATGAATGCGGTCCAGCTGCTGGTTTCGCGGTTGCGCAAGCGCCTGACAGGGTCCGGCCTGGTCATTCATACCGCCCGGGGCCTGGGCTATATGCTTGAAGAAGACTCCATGCCATGAGGCTGAAGAGCGGCGCATTACGGATCCGGCTGCTGCTCGGGGTGATGCTGGTACTGTGCGTGATGGCGGTGCTGGCGGTGGCGGGGCGCTATTTCCTGGCCGCACAAACCACCCAGGGCCTCTATGACAAGACTCTGCTGACCGTGGCCCATACCATCTCGCGCGATGTGGTGCTGAGCGGCGGCGACCTGCTGGCCGAGGAATTGCTGGAAACCCTGAACCAGTCTTTGGGGGATCAGGTCTTCTATCATGTCGACGGCGCCGAATTCGGATTGATCACCGGATATTCCGACCCGCCGCCGCTGCCCAAGGCCCTGAAAGTCGTCGCCGGCAAGGCCAGTTTCTACGATGCGGTCTATCGCGGCGACAATGTACGGGTTGTCACCATGCGCGAATTCATCGCCCGCGAGGACGGCCAGGCCGGATGGATGAATATCCAGGTCTGGCAGACCGTGCATCAGCGTGACGCCCTCTCCATGCAACTGGCCACCCGCACCGCCCTGATCATGGCCCTGTTGTTGCTCGCCGCCCTGATCGCTGTCTGGATCGCCGTCAACCGGGCGCTCAGGCCACTGCTCGATTTGAAGGACGCGGTCGAACACCGCTCGCCGGACGATCTCACCGCCATCCGCCGTCCGGTGCCGGACGAGCTGAAAAGCCTGGTCACCTCCATGAACTCGCTGTTTGCGCGCCTGCGCAAGGGGTTTGCCGACAGGGACATGTTCATCTCCAACGCCGCCCATCAATTGCGCAATCCGATCGCCGGCATTCTGAGCCAGGCCGAAGCCGCCGCCCAGAGCCGCACCGAGCAGGATTTGCGCAGCCGCAGCCGCGAAGTGGCCGAGGCGGCGCGCCGCGCCAGCCGCCTGACCCGCCAGCTCCTGTCCATGGAAAAGGCCCGTGGCCGCTCCAAGGCCCATAACTGGCGCGAATTCGACCTGGTGGAACTGGCCGCCAAAGTCACCAGCCGCATGGCCCCGCAGGCCCTGCGCGGCGGGGTCCGGGTCGAATTTCACCGCCCCGATGGCCCGGCCATGATGCGCGGCGACACCACCTTGATTGAAGAAGCGCTCGATAATCTGATCGACAATGCCCTGCTCTACGGCGCCGCCCCGAACGGCACCATCGATATCGGGGTCGAAATTTCGGCAGGGCTCTACACGCTCTATGTCGCCGATAACGGCCCGCCCATCCCGGAAGCCAAGCGCGAGAAAATCTTCGAGCGCTTCGTGCGCGGCAAGGAAGGGGGCGGCGGTTGCGGGCTCGGACTGGCCATTGTGCGCGAGATCGCCGAGGGCCATGACGGCGGCGCCGCCTACCGCGTCGCAGACGAGGGCGCCCGGTTCGAAATGCGCTTTCCCCGCCCCTGAGCCGCGCAGCTTCAATCAGACCGGTTGCCAAGCCGGCCTTGTTACTGTTCAAATGGCCGCGGACATTGATCGGTCCGGGGCGGGATGTGCCTGCCTGGCCCATATATTGTTAAGGCCAATCTGACGGGGGACGGGAATGGGCAGCAAAACAGCCTTGATCACTGGCATAACCGGCCAGGACGGGGCTTATCTCGCCCGCCTGCTGCTGGACAAGGGCTATCTGGTGCACGGCGTCAAGCGCCGCTCATCCTCGCTCAACACCACCCGCATCGACGATCTTTATATCGATCCGCATGAGCGCAATGCCCGCTTGTTTCTCCATTACGGCGACATGACCGATTCGACCAATCTGATCCGGCTGCTGCAGGAAACCCGGCCGGACGAAATCTACAATCTCGCCGCCCAGAGCCATGTGGCGGTCAGTTTCGAGACCCCCGAATACACCGCCAATGCCGATGCGCTCGGCACATTGCGCCTGCTCGAAGCGGTGCGGATTCTCGAGATGAGCGACCGGGTGCGGTTTTATCAGGCCTCCACATCCGAGCTGTTCGGCAATGCCAAGGAAACGCCGCAGAGCGAGACGACGCCGTTTCATCCGCGCTCGCCCTATGCCGCCGCCAAGCTCTATTCCTACTGGATCACCGTCAATTACCGCGAGGCTTACGGCCTGCATGCCTCCAACGGCATTCTGTTCAATCATGAAAGCCCGATGCGCGGCGAGACCTTCGTCACCCGCAAGATCACCCGGGCGGTGGCCGCCATCAAGCACAGCCTGCAGCAACATCTCTATCTCGGCAATCTCGATGCCGGACGCGACTGGGGCCATGCCCGCGACTATGTCGAGGGCATGTGGCGCATGCTGCAACAGGACGAGCCGGATGATTATTGCCTCGCCACCGGCGAGATGCACTCAGTCAGGGAGTTTGTCGAACTGGCTTTTGCCAAGATCGGCGTGACCATTGCCTGGCGCGGCGCCGGCCTTGATGAAGTCGGGCGCGATGCCGCCGATGGCCGCGAACTGGTGCGGATCGATCCGCGCTATTTCCGCCCCACCGAAGTCGAGGCCTTGTGCGGCGATCCGGCCAAGGCGCAGCGCAAACTCGGCTGGCGGCACCAGACCAGCTTTGCCGAACTGGTCAGCGAGATGGTCGCCGCCGATCTGGATCAGGTGGCCATGGAACAGCACCGCAACAACCGAGAGGGGCCGTAGCGCCATGACCGCCGTCCCCTATGCGCTCTCGGGCAAGCGGGTCTGGGTCGCCGGCCATCGCGGCATGGTCGGCGCGGCGCTGCTGCGCCGCCTGCGGGCCGAGAATTGCACCCTGCTGACCGCCCCGCGCAATACCCTTGATCTCACCCGCCAGGCCGAAGTGGAACGCTGGATGGATGAGAACCGGCCCGAGGCGGTGTTTCTGGCCGCGGCCCGGGTTGGCGGCATTCTGGCCAATAGCCGCTATCCGGCTGAATTCATCTATGACAATCTGATGATCGAGGCCAATATCATCCGCGCCGCCCATCGGGCCGGGGTGGAAAAACTGCTGTTTCTCGGCTCGTCCTGCATCTATCCCAAATTGGCGCCGCAGCCGATCACCGAGGCGGCACTGCTCACCGGGCCGCTTGAGCCCAGCAATGAAGCCTATGCCATCGCCAAGATCGCCGGCATCAAATTGTGCCAGGCCTTCCGCTCTCAATATGGCTGCGATTTCATTTCCGCCATGCCGACCAATCTTTACGGTCCCGGCGATAATTTCGACCTGGAAACCAGCCATGTGATGCCGGCGCTGATGCGCAAGGCCCATGAGGCCAAACTGGCCGGAGCCGATCAGATGGTGATCTGGGGTACAGGACGGGCGCAGCGTGAATTCCTGCATGTGGACGATGCCGCCGATGCCCTGGTGCATCTGATGCGCCATTATTCCGGCAAAGAGCCGGTCAATGTGGGCGCGGGCCAGGATATCAGCATCGGCGAACTGGCCCGGCTGATCGCCGATATTGTCGGCTTTGCCGGCCGCATCGTCAATGACAGCTCAAAGCCCGACGGCACACCGCGTAAATTACTCTCGGTCGAAAAGCTGCACGAGCTTGGCTGGCAGCCGCAAATCGGCCTCGCCGAGGGCCTTGAGCGCACCTATCGCTGGTTTCTGGAAAACGGGGTTTAAGCCCGGCCCACACAGGGGCCAGCGCATTATGGCCTTTTACAGATATTTCCGCGCCAGATAGCGGGGCAGTGCGCTGCGCTCCAGCCCTTCCTGGCTCAGTTCCGCATCCGTGAGCGCGAACAGCCGCTCGCATTCCCGGCTCGCCGCCGCCGCCCGCGTGGCTCTGTCAAAGAGGCCGCCCAGCCGTCCGGTGAACTCCTCAAGCATGGCCGCAAGGTGATGATGCCCCGTGCCGCCGATTTCATGGGTCAGAGTGCTCATCTCGCTATGCTCCTGTTTTCAGGTTGTTTTGTCTGTGATTGATCTAGGCCGGAACGCGGCAAAATACAACAGATCGGATTGCACGACAGCCATGCGGCAGCCACATGGCTAGGCCGGAGCACCGGCAGGCTTGTGAGCGCGCCCTGAGCAGGGCATGATCGCCGGTGCCGGCATCAAGGCCAAGGCGACAAGCGGGGGAGCGCGGGATGGACATGGGATTCACGGCCCGGATCGAGGAGCTGAAACGGCAATGGCCCGGCAATATCGCCCTGCAATGCTTTGATGGGCAGGAATATGCCGCCCTGCCGCAAGCGGCGCGGCAAAGGCTGGCCAAATGCCTTGCTTCGGGGGTCGAAAACCCGGACAGCCAGATGGGCTGTTATGCCTGCCAGCCCTCCGATTATGATGCGCTCAAACCCTTCTTCTCCCGGGTGCTGGCCCGTTATCACAAAGTGCCTGAGCATGCCCGCCATGTGAATGACTGGGATCTGAGCCACATTGACGGCCTGCCCGCCGGCGGGCTGCTGGATCTGGCCGCCCTCGGCCTGCCGCCCCTGTCGATGCGGGTGCGCGCCGGGCGCAATCTGAAGGATTTTCCGCTGCCGGGGGCCATGGACCGGACGATGCGGGTGCAGCTTGAGCAACGCATGATGGCGGCCTTCGAGGGGCTGATCGCCGATCCCGCCTATGGCGGGCGCTATCACTCGCTCACCCCCGGCAATCCCTGTTTCATCGATGAGCGCGCCTATGATGAGCTGGTGGCGGCCCATATCATGTTCAAGAATATGGATCAGGACCGCTATCTCCTGGCCGCCGGCATCGCCGCCGACTGGCCCCATGGGCGCGGCTGTTATGTCTCGGCCGATCGGGCCTTCATCATCTGGGTCGGCGAGGAGGATCATCTGCGCATCATGTGCATGCAGCGCGGCACGGTGCTGAACGCGGTGTTCGACCGCCTGAAGAGCGCGCTTGAGCGGGTCGGCGCCCTGCCCGGCCTCCAATTCGCCGTCTCGGAAGATTACGGCTTCGTCACCTCCTGCCCGACCAATCTCGGCACCGGCATGCGCGCCTCGGTGCATATGCCCCTGCCCAATCTCACCCGGGACGGCACAGATGCCAAAGCCAGGGCGATAGCCGGCCCGCTCGGGCTTTCGGTGCGCGGCATTGGCGGCGAGCACACCCCCATAGGCGCCGACGGCACGGTCGATATTTCCCCCTCGGCCCGCTTCTGCATCACCGAGGCCGAAATCATCGCCGCCCTCTATCAGGGCATTGCCCGCCTGAAGTCCGAGGAGGACAAAGCTGCGGCAAATCATCCAAAAAGCGAAGAAAACTGACTTTTCTGCGCTTTTGACCTCAATTCTGTGTTATCTCCGAAAATCGGTATTTTCCGTCCCTCCATCAGCTTTTCCTATTCTTAAAGCCACTTCCGAACGAAAGACATCAGCGATTGACCTTAGATCATACCTCCCGTCCGGTTCAGGACGCCTCCATCAGTGCCCGCGACCTCCCCAAACTGCTGGCCTCCTATCAGCACTCGAATAATCTGCGCGGCCTGTTTGAACTCCTGGTCACTCTCCTGCCCTTTCTGGTGCTCTGGGCCGCCATGTGGGCGCTGTATGAGATCAATATCTGGCTGATGCTGCTGCTGGCGATCCCCACTGCCGGCTTCCTGATGCGGCTGTTCATGGTGCAGCATGATTGCGGCCATGGCTCGTTTTTCAGCAATAGCAAGGTCAATGACTGGATCGGACGCATGCTCGGCGTGCTCACCTTCACCCCCTATGGGTTCTGGAAGCGCACCCATGCCATGCATCATGCCAGTTCGGGCTGTCTTGACCGGCGCGGCCATGGCGACATCGACACATTGACGGTCAATGAATATCGCGCCCGTTCCAAATGGGGCCGTTTCATGTACCGGTTTTACCGGCACCCGCTGGTGATGCTGGGAATTGGCCCGGTCTATCTGTTTTTGTTCCAGCACCGTCTGCCGGTGGGCCTGATGCGCGCCGGCTGGCGTCCGTGGCTCAGCGCCATGGGCACCAATCTGGCCATCATCCTGCTGGCCGGCAGCCTGATCTGGCTGATCGGCCTGAAGGCATTTCTGGCGGTGCAATTCCCGGTATTGATGATCGCCGGCTCGGCCGGTGTCTGGCTGTTTTTCGTTCAGCATCAGTTCGAGGGCACCACCTGGAACTGGGCCAAAAACTGGAAATGGGCCGAGGCGGCGCTGAAAGGCAGCTCCCATTATGACCTGCCGGCGCCGCTGCGCTGGATGACCGCCAATATCGGTATCCATCACATCCACCACCTGTCCAGCCGCATCCCGTTTTACCGGCTAGCGACGGTGCTGCGCGATCGGCCCGAATTGAAGGATCTTGGCCGTCTGACCATTCGTCAGAGCCTGCCCTGCATCCGGCTCGCCCTGTGGGACGAGACCCAGCAGCGGCTGATCTCGTTCCGGGACGCCCGGGCGGTCCCGGCGGCCTGACGGCTGAGGCCGACTTTCATATCCTGATATCTTGAAGCTCGTGACTGAGCGTACCGGATAATGTGACGATTTTCGGCTTCGGGCGACTGGAGCGGATCAGGTTCGGAGTATCCGAATTCCCACCCATCATGAGCGGCAGCCGGCCTTATGGCCGCCTGCCGCTTGTTGATCAGGCCGCTGCGGAGCTGCGGCCAGGCCGGCGGTTTCTGTTGGCCGGTTTGCTGCTTTGGGCGGCTTCGGCATGGGCCGGCCGCCGTCCCGGACGTTTGTTTTTTGCATGCTGCGGTGCGGATTCGTGCCTTGCCGCCGCCTGATTGTCATCATTTTGACGCCCACGCTTGCTCTTGCCGGCACCGGCATGGGCCGGCTTCTGCCCGCCCCGCTCGCCGTCGCGCTGCGCCCGGCGTTTGGCGCTGCCTCGGTGGCCCTGCTTGGCCGCCTGACCTCGCTGGCCGCGCCCACGGCCCTTGCCGCGCGCCTTGCCTTCGTCCTCGCCCGGCTCGCCGCTCGCCACCGCGATGGTGATTTTCATCAGCTTTTCGATATTGCGATGCAGATGGTTCTCGGCCGGCGAGCAAAACGCCACCGCCTCGCCGGCGGCGCCGGCACGGGCGGTACGGCCAATACGGTGCACATAATTCTCCGCCACCTCCGGCAGATCGTAATTATAGACATGGCTCACACCGGGAATGTCGATCCCCCGCGCCGCCACATCGGTGGCCACCAGCACCCGGATATCGCCTTCGCGAAACGCCGCCAGGGCGCGGTTGCGCTGATTCTGGCTCTTATTGCCATGAATCGAGGCCGCCGGCAGGCCGCAGGCCACAAGCTGCTTCATCAGCTTTTCGGCGCCGTGCTTGGTGCGCGCGAAAACCAACGACAGATCCCCGGGCCGCTCGGCAAGGCAGCTTTTCAGCAGCGCCGCCTTTTCGGTCTGGGCCACGAAATGGATCGACTGGCGGACCTTGTCGGCCGCCCGTCCCGGCGGGTTGGTTTCCACCCGCACCGGCTGGTGCTGGAAGCTGCGCGACAGCTCCTCGATCTGTTTCGGCATGGTGGCCGAGAATAAAAGGGTCTGGCGCGGACTGGCCACCATCTTGGCGATCCGGCGCAAAGCGTGGATGAAGCCCAGATCAAGCATCTGGTCGGCTTCGTCCAGCACCAACAGGCGCGCCTCGTCGAGAAACACGGCCTTGCGCTCCAGCAGGTCGAGCAGCCGCCCCGGCGTGGCGATCAGAATATCCGTGCCCTGCGCCAGATGGCGCTTCTGGATATGGATCGACGCGCCGCCGACGATCGCCGTGACCTTGAGCGGCGAGCGCATGACATATTCGCGCATATTGGCGGCGATCTGATTGGTCAGCTCGCGGGTCGGCGCCAGAATCAGCGCCCGCACGGTTTTCGGCGCCGGGCGTTTGTTTTCCGCCAGCAATTTATGCACGATCGGCAGGCCGAACGCCGCCGTCTTGCCGGTGCCGGTCTGCGCGAGACCCATCAGGTCGTGACCGGCCAGCACATGCGGAATTGCCTCGCGCTGGATCGGCGTCGGCGTCTCATAGCCGAGCGCCTTGATGGATTTGAGAAGGACATGAGAGAGCCCGAGGGCTTCGAATTGTGACAAATGATTGCCTTTCCTTGCGGCGGGGATTGGCTTCAAACCGTCCCACCAGGGTGAATTCAATGATCGAGATTGGCTGCCGCGCCAATGGGCGCGCGCAAACCTCGAGGGCTGTGGTTGCGATCAGCGGCGGCGCGGACAACATTGTCCCGCCGGCTTGCCGGATCGTCAGGACCCAGCGTGAAATGGGAACTTGGTGAAATGGCCGGGAAATGAATGGCTCCCGGTTCGGGGTATCGCATCTCGCACCTTGAAAACAGGCGATACCTTGCATGCGGCGAAAATCAATCAAGATGCGTGCTGCTCACGCGGCAGCCGGATCACATGCTGGTCCGCATATCGGCGTTCTGGCGGTGAAAGTCAAGCACTCATAGGGTCCGCATCGGATTTTATTTCGGATTCACAACAGGATGCGCCGGCTCTCCCCCCTCGCCCTCGCCCGCGCGCAACCGCTCGAGCAATGGGGTGAGATGGGCCTCGAAGCGCCGCCATCTCGCCAGCGAGCTTGCATAGATCGGCTGGCGCACCTGTTCGGCGCTGGCGGTGCGCACCGGGCGTCTGGTTTTATGGAATTCTAGACACGCCTCATCCCATTCGAGCCCGCAGAAAGCCAGCAGCCTTTCCGTTTGCCCGCGCTGATCGGCGATCATCTCCTCATAGCGAAGATCAAGAATATCCCCCGGCAGCAATTGCTGCCAGTGCCGCATCAGATCCCGATAGCGGTTGTAATAAGTGCCGAGTGCAATGAGATCGTCGCCGAACTGGAAGTTCCGGCTCGGGAAATAGCTTTTATAGATCGAAAAGCAGATATCCTCGGCGGCGCGCACGCAATGTATGATTTTGGCCCGGGGCAGGATCAGCCGGATCAGGCCGATATGGATGAAATTGAGCGGGCGCTTATCGGTGATGAAGCGGGCCTGCGGCGCCAGATCGTGCAGACCCGCCGCATAGGCCTCGCCCATAGCGCGAAACAGCTCGGGCGCCGCATCATCAAGGCTGTGCAGGAATGGGATGGCCCCCTCGCCGCTGCGCTCCCGCACCAGTGTCGGCAATAATGGCAACTCGCCGCCGCCATACACGCGGTGATGCGAGGCCAGCACCTGCTCGATCAGGCTGGTGCCGGAGCGCGGCATGCCGAGAATGAAAATGGGCGCCGCGTCAGCGCAGCCGGCGCCTTGATGCCGCGCCAGCAGTTCCGGTGTGAACACCTGCTTCAACGCCTCGAAAAACGCCTCTGATTCCTGCTCCAGCGCCGCGCCCCGCAGGCCATATTTGATCCGGTTGGCTTCGCTGAGATATGCGAACGCCTCATCGTTGCGGCCCAGATCCTCAAACGCCTTGCCGAGCCCGAACGCCAGATGCATGCGCGCCTCGCTCCCCAAAGCCGCCTGTTCATGCGACCTCACCATCGCCGCCAGCTCCGGCGTAAAGGCTTCATGACGCTGGGTATGCGCCCAGAGGCGCAGCCCCTCGGCCGAGCCGGGCTCGAGAGCGATGGCGGCCCGGTAGCTGGCCACCGCCTCGCCCGTGCGCCCCGCCGCCTTATAGAGCCCGGCCAGCGCCAGATGCGCCTCGGCCAGCTCGGTCTTGAGGGAAATGGCCTTCAGATAAGCCGCCTCGGCCTCCTCGAACGCGCCCTTCTCCTTCAGGGCATTGGCCAGATTGACATGGGCATTGGCATGGCCTGGCTTGAGGGCCAGCGCCTCGCGGCAGGCGGCCACCGCCTCGTCATGCTGCCCGCTCTCAGCGAGCACCAGCCCCAGATTGGTCCAGGCCGCCACCAGGCCCGGCTGCAATTTGAGCGCCCGGCGGTAATCCCGCGCCGCGCCTGCCGCATCCCCCATCAGGCGCCGGCAATTGCCGAGATTGTAATGGGCCTCGGCATAATCGGCCTGCAATGCGATGGCCCGCTCATAGGCGGCAGCGGCCTCATCGAGCCGGCCTTGCGCTTTGAGCACATTGCCAAGGCTGTTGCGGAACACCGCCTGCTCATCATGGCTCAGCGCCTGTTCGATCAGCCCCCGCGCCTCGTCCAGATCGCCGCGCTGAAAGGCCAGCACCCCGGCCAGATGATTGGCGCCGCCATGGTTCGGTGCGTGGGCGAGCAGCCCGGCGCAGATCTCCCCGGCCCGGTGATGGTCGCCGCACCTATAGGCGGCAACCGCTTGCTGAAAGGCCGCATCCGCGCCCCCGCCCGGGCCGCCGCGCCCCCGGCGTTTGGCCTGGCGCTTGGCCAGGAGCTTTTGCTGGCGGCGCTCCGCCCGGTTCATGCGCGCCCCTCCCCGGCTCATCCCCTGTCATCGGCTCAATTGATAGCAGATTCGCCCCGATTCGCGCCGCCCCCACACTCAGCCCCGCCGCAACGAAAACGGCCGGCCCCAGGGGACCGGCCGTCATCAGGTGAGAGAGGCGCTAAGGAGCGCGATCTATCTTTATATTTTGACGCACTTCTTTGACCGAAAACCGGTTCCCACTTTTCGTAGAAGTGCTCTAGAACTGGGCGGTTTCGGTCGAACCCGCCATCGCCGTTGTCGAGCTCGCGCCCTCGGACACCGCCATCGACACCGCGTCGAAATAGCTGGTGCCGACCTCGCGCTGATGCCGTGTGGCGCTGAAGCCGTCTTTTTCGGCGGCGAACTCGGCCTGCTGCAGCCTGGAATAGGCGGCCATGCCGTCCTTGGCGTAATTGCGGGCCAGATCGAAGGTGGTGTAGCTCAGATTATGGAACCCGGCCAGGGTGATGAACTGGTATTTATAGCCCATGGCGCCCAGCTCGCGCTGGAACTTGGCCATCGCCGCCTCGTCCATATGCCGCGCCCAGTTGAAGGAGGGCGAGCAATTATAGGCCAGCATCTGGTCCGGATGCGCGCCGCGCACCGCCTCGGCGAATTTCTTGGCTTCGGCCAGATCCGGCTTGGCGGTTTCGCACCACACCAGATCCGCATAGGGCGCATAGGCGATGCCGCGGGCAATGGCACTGTCGATGCCGCTCTTGATGCGGTAAAAGCCCTCATCGGTGCGCTCGCCGGTCAGGAACGGCGCATCATATTCATCCACATCCGAGGTGATCAATTGCGCCGCTTCCGCATCGGTGCGGGCGATGACGAAGGTCGGCGTGCCCATCACATCGGTGGCCAGGCGGGCCGAGGTCAGGGTGCGGATCATCTGCTTGGTCGGCACCAGCACCTTGCCGCCGAGATGGCCGCATTTCTTTTCCGAAGCGAGCTGGTCCTCGAAATGCACCGCCGCCGCGCCGGCCTCGATCATCGCCTTGGTCAGCTCGAACACATTGAGCGGGCCGCCGAAACCGGCTTCCGCATCGGCGATGATCGGCACGAAGAAATCAAGATCAGTGGTCTCGATCCCCTGCAGCTTCTCCATGGTCTGGATCTGGTCGGCCCGCTGCAGCGCCTTGTTGATGCGCCGGATCACATTCGGCACGCTGTCCACCGGATAGAGCGACTGGTCGGGATACATATTGCCGGAGGTGTTGGCATCGGCCGCCACCTGCCAGCCCGACAGATAGATCGCCTTCAGGCCGGCCTTGACCTGCTGCACCGCCTGATTGCCGGTGAAGGTACCGAGGGTCGGCAGGAAATCTTCCGATTGCAGCAGCTCCCACAGGCGGCGGGCGCCGTTTTCAGCCAGGCTGTATTTGATCGGCATGGAACCGGCGAGCCGGGCCACGTCCTCGCGCGAATAGGTGCGCTTGACATTCTTCCAGCGCTCGGGCGCCCAGTCGGGGGCGGGCCAGTGATTGGGATCGACATAATTCATTGGTCAAACTCCTGCTCTGCCGGGGCGGAAGCGGCGATGGCCGCTCCGGCGCCCGGAAATCTTAAAAGTGGGTTGGATTTAAAACTGCGGGTCAGCCGCGCGGCCGGCGCGCAAAGGTCGCGGAATAGAAATGATCGCCGCCGAAGAGCTGTTCGATCTCGCCGTCATCGCCCAGCAATTCGAATTTATGCGGCACGATGCGGCCGCAGATCGCATAGCCGTCCTTGTTGAGGCCGCGGCGGTGAAACTCGGCAATCGCCTGTCCGGGGCTGCGGGCGATGATGGTGATGCAATCGCCGCCGGCCTGCTCGGCAAGCGCCGGGTTGGTAAAGCTCTGATCGGCCTGCGGGGTAAAGCTGTGATGCATATTCATGTGTCATGCCTCCGGTTGACGTTACTGCCTGGTTCGGCGCCGCCATGGGACCGCTTGGGACCGCTGCGTGCCGTGCTGTAAGTAAATTATTGACAGCACCAAAATTCTGCAAGATAATTCATAAAGTTACAGAGAAAACTGGAAAATTATTTACAGCATTGACACGCCAAACTGTAAACCGGGAAAAGAATGATGGCAGCGAATTCAGGCATACCGCGCATCGGCGGCAAGATCAGGCGGCTACGGCGCCAGCGCAATATGAACCAGTCGGACCTGGCGTCGGCGCTGGGCATTTCCGCCAGCTATCTCAATCTGATCGAGCACAACCGGCGCAATGTCACCGTGCCGCTTTTGCTGAAGATCGCCGGCTATTTCGGCCTTGAGATCACCGATCTGTCCGAGAGCGACGAGGTGCGCCTCGCTAATGATCTGATGGAATGTTTCGGCGATGATATTTTCGCCGACAGCGACATCACCAATATGGATGTGCGCGACGTGGCCAGCTCCAATCCGACCATCGCCAAGGCCATGCTGCATCTCTATGATGCCCTGCAGAACATGAAGAACAACCAGTCCGCCGTCGGCGCCGATTCTCAGGACCGGCTCACCGGCAAGGGCCTGGCGAGCGAGCCGGTGTCCGATTTCCTGCAGGCCAATTCCAATTACTTCCCCAGCCTCGAGGCGGCGGCGGCGCGCATTCTGGCCGATGTCGATGAGGGCGAGGATCTGCAGAACGGCCTTTGCGCCTTTTTGAGCAACAGTTTCGGCGTGCGCACCGCCATCACCAGCCTGCCCGACCGCATCAGCCGCCGCTATGATCCGGACAGCCGCAAGCTTGAGATCGCCCAGACCCTGACGCCGGAAAGCCGGGTGTTTCAGATCGCGGCGCAGATCGCCCTGCTGGCGGCGGGCGGCGAGATCGACAATCTCACTGATAATGGCCAGTTCGCCACCCCGGACGCCGATATCCTGGCCAAAACAGCCCTCGCCAGCTACTCAGCCGCCGCCATTCTGATGCCCTATGAGCGCTTTCTCGCCGCGGCCAGGAATGTGCGCTACGACATTGACCTGCTGGCGCAGCAATTCGAGGTCAGCTTCGAGCAGGTCTGCCACCGCCTGACCTCACTGCAAAAGCCCGGCGCCAAGGGCCTGCCGTTCCACATGGTGCGCTCCGATATTGCCGGCAATATCTCCAAGCGCTTTTCCCTGTCGGGTATCCACATTCCGCGCCATTCCGGCGCCTGCCCGCGCTGGAACGTCTACACCGCCTTTCTGCATCCCGGCCATATCAATGTGCAGATATCCGAAATGCCCGACCGCAAGCGCTATTTCTGCATCGCCCGCACCATCGTCAAGGGCGAGCACCGCTACGGCGCCCAGCAGCGATATTTGTCGATCGGCCTCGGGATTGAAATGTCCTATGCCGACCAGATGGTCTATTCCGACGGCATCGATTTGAAAGACGAGCGCAATGTGGTGCCGATCGGTGTCTCCTGCCGGGTCTGCCCGCGCCTGGAATGCTCCAACCGCGCCTTCCCCCCGGTCGACCACGAACTCAATCTCGACGTAAACCGCCGCGGCGCTTCGGCCTATGTCTCCTCCTGAGGCGATAAAAGCCTGCCCGGCCCGATGAAATTCCACCAGACAACAGCATATATTGGACAACAGCGAACTTAAGGAACCACGATCATGACCAACAGAGTTGACTTCTCAGGCCTCGGCGTCGATGCCGCCTTCGCCGCCTTCATCCGCGACGAGGTCCTGCCGGGACTGAGCATTTCCGAGCAGGATTTCTGGCAGGGCGCCGCCGCCATCATCCGCGAGCTGACCCCGCGCAATCGCGAGCTGATTGCCAGGCGCGAGGAAATTCAGGCCAGGATCGATGACTGGCACCGCAGCAATAAGGGTAAGGAATTCGACCTCGCCGCTTATAAGACATTTCTGAAAGATATCGGCTATCTCGTTGACGAAGGGCCGGATTTTGCGGTCGAAACCGCTAATGTCGACCCGGAAATCCGCGATGTTGCCGGCCCGCAGCTGGTGGTGCCGGTGATGAATGCGCGCTTTGCCCTCAATGCCGCCAATGCCCGCTGGGGCAGTCTTTACGACGCGCTCTACGGCACCGACGCCATTCCGCAGGCACCCGGTGGACCAGCCAGAGGTTATGATCCGGCGCGCGGCGCCAAGGTCATCGCATTCGCCCGCGACCTGCTCGACCGCCATTTCCCGCTCGCCGGCGCGTCCTATAGCGAGGCGGCCTCCTTCGCGGTCTCGGGCGGCACCCTCAGCGTCACCCTCGCCGACGGCTCGGCCGCCGGCCTGGCCGATGGCTCGCAATTTGCCGGTTTCGCCGGCGAGGCGGCTGCCCCCGCCTCGCTGCTGCTGCGCCATCATGGCCTCCATGCTGAAATCGTCATCAATGCCGATCATCCGATCGGCAAGGGCGACCCGGCCAATATCGCCGATGTGGTGCTGGAAGCGGCCCTGACCACCATCAATGACTGCGAGGATTCGGTGGCCGCGGTCGATGCCGAGGACAAGATCGTGGTCTATCGCAACTGGCTCGGCCTGATGCAGCGCAATCTGAGCGCCGAATTCGAGAAGGGCGGCCGTTCCATGACCCGCCGGCTGAACGAGAACAAGCGCTTCACCGCCCCTGACGGCTCGGACATCGAACTGAAGGGCCAGAGCCTGCTGCTGGTGCGCAATGTCGGCCATCTGATGACCAACAGCGCTGTGCTCGACGAAGACGGCAATGAGGTGTTCGAAGGCATTCTTGACGGGCTCATGACCTCGCTGATCGCCGGCCACGACCTGATCTCGCCCGAGCTCAAGCGCAACAGCCGCGCCGGCTCGATCTATATCGTGAAGCCGAAAATGCACGGGCCGGAGGAAGTCGCCTTCACCGCCGAGCTGTTTTCGCGCATTGAGGATGTGCTCGGCTATCCTCGCAACACCATCAAGGTGGGCATCATGGACGAGGAGCGGCGCACCACCCTCAATTTGAAGGAATGCATCCGCGCCGCCAAACAGCGGGTGTTCTTCATCAATACCGGCTTCCTCGACCGCACCGGCGATGAAATGCATACCTCGATGGAGGCCGGCCCGATGATGCGCAAAGGCGACATGAAGACCGCCACCTGGATGACCACCTATGAGGACTGGAATGTGGATACCGGCCTGCTGTGCGGCCTGCCCGGCCACGCCCAGATCGGCAAGGGCATGTGGGCGATGCCCGATCTGATGGGCGAAATGCTCAAGCAGAAGATCGGCCACCCGCAATCGGGCGCCAACACCGCCTGGGTGCCCTCACCCACCGCCGCCACCCTGCACGCCATCCATTATCACCAATGCCTGGTGGCGGAGCGCCAGCAGGAGATAAAAACCCGCCAGCGCGCCTCGCGCGATGATCTGATGCAGATTCCGGTGGTGACCCGCCCCAATTGGAGCCCGGAGGACATCCAGCACGAGCTCGACAACAACGCGCAGGGGATTCTGGGCTATGTGGTGCGCTGGATCAATGACGGGGTCGGCTGTTCGAAAGTGCCGGACATCAACAATGTCGGCC
>PKTQ01000216.1 GCA_002869085.1 Hyphomicrobiales bacterium
GAAATCGCCCTCGACCATCACCGCGTTGAACACCCCGTCGATCTCGGCTATGGCCGAGTTTTTCGGCACCATGGTCGGATGCACACGCTGCTCGATGCCGGTATCGCTCTTCACGGCTACCCCGAGCAGCTTGATCCGGTAACCGAGTTCGTCCGCCGCTTTCAGATCGGCGGCGGAAATCCGCTCAATGCCCTCAATATAGATCGAATCGAGATCGACCTCGGTGCCAAATGCCAGGCTGGTCAGCAGGGCCAGCTTATGGGCGGTGTCAAAGCCGCCAATATCGGCGGTGGGGTCGGCCTCGGCATAGCCCAGCTTCTGCGCATCGGCGAGAATTTCGCCAAAATCGCGCCCCTCGGCCTCCATGCGGGTGAGGATATAATTGCAGGTGCCGTTCATGATGCCGTAAATGCGCTTTATGTCATTGCCGGCGAGGCTTTCACGCAAGGTCTTGACGATCGGCACAGCCCCCGCCGCCGCCGCCTCGAAATTGAGTGTGGCGCCGGTCTTTTCCGCCAGCCGGGCGAGATGCAGCCCGTGCCGGGCCAGCAGCGCCTTATTGGCGGTCACCACGCTGCGGCCGCTGGCGAGCGCCGCCTCGACGCTTTCCAGCGCCATGCCGCCCTCGCCGCCGATCAGCTCGACAAACACATCGATCGAATTGGATCCGGCCAATTGACGCGCATCGTCAAACCAGGCGATGCCGTCCAGCTCAAGCCCCCGGTCCCTGGTTTTGTCGCGCGCGCATACCGCAGTGATCTCCACTTCCCGCCCGGTCTGGCCGGCCAACAGCGCGCCATGCGCCTGCAGGGATTTGACGACACCGCACCCGACCGTTCCCAGTCCGGCGATTCCAATACGCAAGGGTTGATCACTCATATTCAGCAACTTCTCTTCAGCTTGGCTCAATCACCTTTTAGCGCAAAGGCAGCACATTATGCAGGTGAGTTTCCGCCTCGCTCATGAATTTTTTGATATTGCGCGCCGCCTGGCGGATGCGCTGTTCGTTCTCGACCAGCGCCAGACGCACAAAGCCCTCGCCATATTCGCCAAAGCCCAGCCCCGGCGACACCGCCACCCCGGCTTTTTCCAGCAGCAGCTTGGAGAAGCCGAGCGAGCCGATTTCCCGGAACGGCTCCGGCACCGGCGCCCAGGCGAACATGGTGGCCGGCGGCGACGGAATTTCGAACCCGGCGCGGCTGATCGATTCCACCAGCACATCGCGCCGGTCCTTGTAGATCTGCCGGATCTCGTCGACGCATTCCTGCGGGCCGTTGAGCGCGGCGGCCGAAGCCACCTGGATCGGCGTATAGGCGCCGTAATCCAGATAGGACTTGACCCGCGCCAGGGCGGCGATCAGCCGCTCATTACCGACCGCGAAGCCCATGCGCCAGCCGGGCATGGCGTAGGTCTTGCTGAGCGAGGAAAACTCGACCGCCACATCCATCGCTCCCGGCACCTGCAGGATAGATGGCGGCGGATTGCCGTCGAAATAAATCTCCGCATAGGCCACGTCCGACAGCAGGATGAGATCATGCCGCCGCGCGTAATTGACCACTTCGCGGTAAAAATCCAGATCCGCCACCCGCGCGGTCGGGTTGGACGGGAAATTGAGGATCAGCGCCAGCGGTTTCGGCACAGAATGGCGCATGGCGCTATCCAGATGGCGCATGAACTGCTCGCCGGGTTCGGCTAGCAAATCGCGGATCACGCCGCCGGAAATGATGAAGCCGAACTGATGGATCGGATAGGTCGGATTGGGCACCAGAATCACATCGCCCGGCGCGGTGATCGCCTGAGCGATATTGGCAAAGCCCTCCTTCGAGCCCAGGGTCGCCACAACTTGCGTGTCCGGGTTGAGGCTGACCCCGAACCGGCGTTCGTAATAATTGGCCTGGGCCTTGCGCAGCCCCGGAATGCCGCGCGAGGCCGAGTAGCGGTTGGTCCTGGGGGCTTTGACCGTCTCGACCATCTTTTCGATGATATGCGGCGGGGTGTCCATGTCCGGATTGCCCATGCCGAAATCGATGATGTCCTCGCCCTTGGCGCGGGCAGCCGCCTTCAGCCGGTTGACCTCTTCGAACACATAGGGCGGCAGGCGTTTGATGCGGTAAAAATCTGTGGTCATGTGGGATCTCTGTGGAATCAAGCGGCTCTGCTCAGCATATTACGCAAAATAGAGCGGCCTGTGAGTGATAATTTGCGGTTTGTGGCGGGCTGCGCCGCCGGGAGATGCCGGTTTTCGGGCGCTTGCCGCCCGGCCTCATCCCCATCCTTCCGGCCTATCGGACAGCGCGGCGCGCACGGGCAAGATTGGCGGCTTTTGCCGCCTCAAGCCTCCTGGCCTCGGCCTGCTGCTGCGCCGGGGTCAGAAAATCGCTGCGCGGCTGCTTGATATGGCCGATAATCGGATAGCCGGTGCCCATATTCTGGCAACCGCCGATCAGGGCGGTCAGAGCCGTGGCCATCAGGACATTGAGTATGATGATGCGGTCGAACATGGTGCTTCCGGCAATGGGTTTTTACAGGGCGATGATCGTTTTCAACACTGTTTTGCCTATGTGATCTCTGCCGGTCAACAATTGATTAACGCTTTGCTGTTGAGCTTGAGCGAAGTTCATGAGGACACCGGACCGGTGCAGCGGCCTGATTTTGCCATGGTTTCAGGCCATATTCATGATTCGGGCACTATAATCCGATTGCGGCAAAAGTTGAGGCACTCCTTTTATCATCATGACTATAAACACTTATTTCCTTCCAGCGCAACAGAATCAGAAAGCAATGGCGGCGATGGCGGGCGCGCTCGTCCTGCTGTCTCTGGCCTGCGGCGGGGCCGAAGCCGCCAGCCGCAATCAGATCAGCCTTTCGGCGCTTGATGGCGGAGTTCCCCGTTTCATCTCCGGATCGAACGGCAAAAAGGCCATTGCCGCCGCCCTGAAGGGCGATTTCCAGAAAGCCAGATCCGCGGCCGGCCGCAGCCGCACCGCGCGCCTGCTGGTGGAGTGGTTTTACCTGCAAAAACGCCCGCAGGAGGCCGGCTTCAAACGCATCGTCAATTTCCTGGGCGAGCATCCGGGCTGGCCGCGCTCGCAAACCCTGCGCAAAAATGCCGAGGCGCTGCTGCTGCGCGGCAATTACCCCTCCGGCACGGTGATCAGCTATTTCAAGTCCTACGCCCCGCTTTCCGGGGCCGGCAAGGCGGCGCTGGCCCTGGCCTATGTGAAGGCCGGTAATAAGGACCGCGCCCGGCACTGGACCCGCCATGCCTGGCATTACAGCCCGATGAGCAAGACCA
>PKTQ01000303.1 GCA_002869085.1 Hyphomicrobiales bacterium
CTTTTGTTTGACAAAGATCAATCCGCTTTTTTGATCTATTCTAACTTCGATATGCGTCAATATGTCCAGCACGGCAAATGAAATAGTTATGTTGACAGACAGGCTATTCTGATCTTTGTTTGTCGCAGTATGAGTTATTTTCACACATATCGGGCAATCTGGGTCCGCTGGCTGGCGGTGTTCGCGCTGCTGATCCAGGCCATGATGCCGCTGGCACAAGCGGTGCAGGTCGAGGATGAGTTCGGCGATTTCCAATCCCTGATCGTCTGCACGGCCTATGGTCTGCAACAGATCAATATCGGGTCCGGCGAGGCGCCGGACAACAGCCAGGCCCAGCCAGAAAGCTGCCCGATCTGCCTTTCCTTGTCGCTCGCCCAAAAGATGCTGACCACGGCCGACATGGCCGTGCTGCCCGGGCCGGCCTTTGTCCGCCTGAGCTGGACGGTGCCGCGGCAGGACTTTTCCCTTACCCCGATCCTGACCGGCCGTCAGGATGCGCGCGCCCCGCCGCTTACTGCCTGAATATCCACGTTTCCGTTGCGTCTTGAGAGAGACGGGCCGATGACGGCCCGGGCGCATAACGGGCGTCGGGGTTTCTCCGGCACTAAGACAAACAGGCAATTTTCAGGGGCAGATCATGAACTCCCAAAAACTTCTGGCCGGTACGGGCATCGCGACCTGTCTGCTGGCTGGTGCGTATCCCGCAACTCCCGCTTTTTGCGAAATTATCGTGCTCGACACCATCGTGGTCAGTACATCACGCTCACAGGAACAATTGCGAGAGACCCCCAATGCGGTCAGCCTCGTAAGCAAAAAGGAAGTCGAGGAGGTCAACTTCCTCGATTCGCGCAAGGAATTGCTGAGCCGGATTCCCGGCAACAGCATGGTGCGCAATCTGCGCATTCCGATCGGCGGCAAGAACTACACCATCAATCTGGTGGACGGCCTGGCGGTGCGCGGGCTGGGGCGCGGCACCAATACTTTTGTCGACGAATCCAATCCGTTCGATATCGAGCGGGTCGAGGTCATCAAGGGACCGGCCTCATCGCTCTATGGCAGTAATGCGGTCGGCGGCGTGATCAACATCATCTCCCGCAAACCGCCCAAGGTGCTGCAGGCCAGGACCTGGGCCGAATTTGGATCATGGGGCCGCAAGCGTGCGGGCGCTACCGCCACCGGGCCGATCACCGGCAATCTCGGCTTCTTCTTCGACGCCAATATCGCCAAATCCGATGGCTGGCAGGACCGGACCTCGATCGACCGCAAACGGGTGAGCGGCAAATTGGTGTGGGATTACGGCGAAGGCTCGAGCCTCACTCTGCGCGCCGAGCATCTGGAACTGTTCAATGAAAACCCCGGCACGCTGACCAAGGCGCAATATGACGCCGATTGGCGTCAGGCGGGGATTCTGGATGCCTATGTGGACCAGAAGCTGAGCTCGTTCTCCGCCATTCTCGACCACAATTTCAGTGACAAGACCTCGTTCAAAGTCTCATGGGGGCTTAGAAAGACCGAGGAAAAAGGCCCGCCCTCATGGAGCGCCCGCGGCCAGTTCGGGGTCGAGAACGACCTGACCAATAATGTGGTGCCGCAACTTCAGCACAAATTCGATTTCCTAAACTCCCAGATCGTGTTCGGCGTCGATTTCATCCATGACGACATCAATGAGGATACGCTGACCGGGCGGACCGAAAGTTCACCGATTGACGACACCTATGACATTCTGGGCATTCAGAAATCGCCCTTCGCGCAATTGGTGTTCTGGCCGACAAGCTGGATGAAGGTCTCTGCCGGGGCGCGCTATGACTATAGATCCATGTCGATGAAGGGCGTTCAGGACCTGACCGGCGCGGCGACCCCGATCAGCCATAAGCGCGTATTCCGCAATTTGAGCAAGAATGCCGGCGTGACGTTTAACATCAACCCGGATGCCAGCCTGTGGTTCGGCTATGGCGAGGGCTTCGTGGTGCCGTCCGACACCGCATTGTGGATTGGCGGGCGCTACAACCCCGACCCCAATCTGAAGGCGGAACGGGCGCAGAACTTTGCCGTCGGCGTGCGCGGCGCGGCGCTGGGCGGTAAATTCGGTTATGACGTGTCGCTCTACAACACCACCGTCAAGGACATGGTGCTGAACAATGCCACCGATTATCTGAACGCCGGCAAGGTACGCCTGCGCGGCCTTGAAGCCTCGCTGACCTACCAGCCCCTGAGCTGGCTCGGTTTCGGGGCCGCCTATACGCTGGCCCAGAACAAGCTGCTGACCTATTTCTCCGGCTCTACGGATCATTCAGGCAATATTCTGTCCGCGTCGCCGCTGCACCATGTCAATGCGCGGATGATCCTGACCCCCGGCTTTCTGGAGGGTTTCCGCACCGAGCTGGAATGGGATCATGTCAGCAAATATCACACCGCGAACAGCAATGACGACCCGCTGGGCAAGTATCAGCGGCCGAGCCTGTTCCATCTCAGGGCGTCCTATGAGCAGAAAAACTTCAAGATCATGGGATCGATCCGAAACCTGACCAATGTGAAGCACGCGGACCGGGTCACCTATGATTCGCGGGGCGGACGGTCCTATACCTCGGGCGAGCCGCGCACCTTCGTGCTTCGCGCCGCCCTGAAATTATAGGGAGGATATGATGCCAAGGCTGCGCCAAATCGCAATCTTCACATGGATGGCCTGTTTGGCCACGCCGCTGATGGCCGGCGGTCCGCCGCCGGGTGCCGGCGGTCCGCCGTCGGGGGGCGGCGAGCCGCCGATGATCTGGCTGGAGCCGTTTTCCTATACTGAGATGCGCGAAATGCGCGAGCGCATGAAGAAAATGGCGGCGGAGCGCCCACCCCGTGCCGCCGCCCGATCCGGGCGCGGTGCGCCAAATGGCAGCCGGTCCTCCTCCGGGCGCCCTGCCGGCGGTTTCCGCTCCCGGATCATTCATCTGCGCGACGGGGCCTACCCCCCGGCCGGGCCGGTCCGGCACGCCCGGCGCCCCGGCGGGGCCGGCAGGCCCGGCAAGCCAGGAGTTGCGGCGCGGGATGTGATGTGGCTGGAAAAGCCCGATAACGAGATTTTGGCGATCGATCCGCGCAAACGCCGCAACACCACCACCGGCAATTACAAAACCGCCTTTGGCGGCGATTACCGGATCGTCGCCTATCGCGATGCCGGCCGCAAGGCCGGCCGCCCCACCCGGCTTTATGGCTATTACGAGTTCATGGCCCATGGGGACAAGCCGTCGGCCAAACAGGCGCGGGTGGAACAGGCGCGCGCCGGCTATTTCGGCGAGCGGCCCGAATTCGAAATTATCCGCAGCTATGACAAGCCGGACGAGCGCTATCGCTCACGCACCGGCGAGCGGGCGCGGCTGTCGGTACTGTTTCGCGGCAAGCCGCTCATGGGCAAGCCGGTCACCATGATCACCAGCCAGGGCTGGAAGCAGACCCGGCGCACCAATGACAAGGGCGAAGCGGTTTTCACGCTGATCAAGGAGGACTTCCCCAAAGGGGGCGTCGATAAGCGCAAGAGCAGCCTTTACATCGCCCGGGCCACCCATGTGGCGCCAGCCTCCGATCCGGCAGGAAGCGGTGAGGTTCAAGAGGCCCTGCATGTGGCGACCATGTCGATCCGCGTCGCCCCGTCCGCGCTCGAGTGGGAAAGCCACAGCACCGCCTATCTGGCGACGCTGATCACCCTGGCCTCGGCCGGCTTTGCCATCGCCATCCGCCGGCGCCGAAGCAAGCAGAAAAACGGCAGGGGCCGCAAATGAACGTTCAGCGCCTGAGGCTTATCAGCCAGTTCGTGTTTTTCGTGCTGCTGACCTATGGCGGGCTGTTCGCGATTGATCTCGGCTCTCGTATGCCGACTTTTTCCTGCGCCTTCGTGCCTGATAATGGCGGTAGCTGCTTCCTGATCGGGTTCCAGCACATGCTGAGCCGCCCCCTGCCCGAGTTTCTGGGGGAACAGGGGATCAGGCTGTTGAAATCGCTCGGCATCGTCGCCCTGTGGGCGGTGGTCATCAACAAGGCCTGGTGCGGCTGGATCTGCCCGTTCGGACTGATGCAGGACCTGCTGACCCGGCTGCGCAATCTGGTGTTCATCGACATGTCCCGGTTCGGCTGGGTCACCCGCAAGCGCTACAAATCGGTCAAATATATTCTGCTGGCGCTGCTAATACTGATCCCGCTGGGGATCGGCAATGGCGTGCCGGGCCTCAGCCGGGACTGGACGGCGCCGTTCTGCCAGATGTGTCCGGCCCGGCCGCTGATGCCGCTGTTTCGGGGGGATTTTTCCGAGTTCCATATCGACTTTTCAAGCTGGCCCGGCCTGGCACTGACCACCATAGCCGTCATCCTGGTCGGCCTCCTGTTCACCTCCGCCTTCGTGAAGCGGCGATTCTTATGTTCCTATTGCCCGATGCTGGCGGTGCTGTCCCTGTTCGACAAGGTCGGCTTTCTGTCGCTCAACAAGGACGGGCAGAAATGCACGCGCTGCGGCAATTGCTCGCGCGCCTGCCCGATGGAAATCCGGGAGATCGAGGAAGAAAAGACCCTGAGCAATCTGGTGACCCAGGACTGCATATTGTGCCTGAAATGCATCGATGCCTGTCCGGAAAATCAGGCGCTGGAGGCGCGTTTTCTCGGCATGCCGATCTATACCGCCAGCGCCGAGGGCTTCTTGAAACGCCAGAATGTCGATTTGCTGCGCCTGAAGCGCAAGAAGAAAAGATAAACACCGCCATGAAAGCCGAAGACAAGAAACCGAGCCGCCGCGAGCGGCTGGCCAAAAAGATCAAGACCAATCTGTCGATGACGGTGCGCGAGCTGTTCGAGCAGATCGATGAAGACCGCAGCCGGCCCAAGGCCATGGCCTATTTTGACAGCATATTCAAGAACTTCACAGGCGGCGGCGAAAATGTGGTTCAGGTCCCCGAGGGGCAGAAGGTGATCGGCACCTATTGTGTGTTCGTGCCCGAAGAGCTGGTTTACGCCGCCGGCGCCCATCCGGTGCGCCTGTGCGCGGGCACTTATGAATCCTCCGAAGTTGGTGAGGAATACCTGCCGGATGTGGCCTGCCCGATGGTAAAATCCGAGATGGGGCTGGAGACCATGCCGATCCTCGATTTTTACCAGAAATGCGATCTGGTGGCCCTGCCGGGCTCGTGCCATTGGAAGCTGAAAATGGCCGAAATGCTGGAAGAGCGGAAGCCGGTGCATGTGCTGGACGTGCCGCGCATCAAGGAGCGCGAGAATTCGCGCCAATACTGGCTGGAGGAAGTGAAGAACTTCAAGGCGGCGGTGGAGAAGACCACCGGCACCCGCATAACCCGCAAGACCCTGAAAGGCGCGATCCGGACCGTGCAGGCGGCGCAGGTCGAAGTGCACCGTTTTTTCGAACTGCGCAAGGCGATCCCGGCGCCGATTCTCGGCCGCGACGCCCTGGCGGTGATGAATGCCTATTTCTACGATGATGTGAGCCGCTGGGCAGCGGCGCTGGCAGAGCTCAATGACGAATTGGAGCAGCGGATCGCCGAGGGGGTGCATGTGGCCCCGGCCAGTTCGGCGCGCATCCTGCTGACCGGCTCGCCGATGGTGTTCCCGAACTGGAAAGTGCCGATGATCATCGAGGATCTGGGCGGGGTGCTGGTGGCGGACGAGTTCTGCACCTCGCAGCGTTATCTGTCGGACATGGTGGCGATGGACGAAGGCACGCTTAATGACATGATGATGGCGATTGCCGAGCGTTATGTGCTGCCCTGTTCCTGCCCGATGTTCTCCAACACCCTTGAGCGCCGCGACAAGCTGTTGCAGCTGATTGAGGAAGCCCAGGTCGAAGGGGTGATCTATCACATTCTGAAAGGCTGCCATCCTTATGACATCGAACTGAAAATGATGGAAAAACTGATGCAGGACAAAGGCATTCCGATGCTGAAGATCGAAACCGATTACAGCCCCCAGGACGTGGAGCAATTGCGCACCCGCATCGAGGCCTTCCAGGAGACCTTGAGGGGCCGGAGGCGGGTGCAATGAGCGGGTTTTTCGGCGGTCTGGATATCGGCTCGGCGACCACCAAGGCGGCGATCGTCAGCGAGGATGCGGTGCTCGGCCATGCGGTGGTGGCCACGGGAGTGCATTGCGACGAGACCGCCCGCAATCTGATGAACCAGGTGATCGAGGCGCATGGGCTGCAATTCGGCGACCTGAAAGGGGTGACGACCACCGGCTATGGCCGACGCCTGGTGAGTTTCGCCACCGGCACGATCAGCGAAATCACCGCCAATGTGCGCGGCGCGGTGTGGTACGGCCAGCAGGGCGGGCGCCAGATCCGCACCATCATCAATATTGGCGGTCAGGACAGCAAGGTCATTTCACTCGACGAACAGGGGGTGACCAAGAATTTTTCCATGAACGACAAATGCGCCGCCGGCACCGGGCGCTTTCTGGAGTCGCTGGCGCGGATATTGGAAGTCAACCTGACCGAGCTTGGCGATATTGCGCTGGAAGCCGAGGTGCCGATCCGTATCAATTCCACCTGCACGGTGTTCGCGGAATCGGAAATCATTTCGCTGATCGCCCGGGGCCGGAAGAAGAGCGAGATCGTCGCGGGCGCCCATTATGCCATCGCCAACCGGCTGGCGCGCATGGCCCGCCGGGTCGGGGTGGTGGATCAGGTGTTTTTCGACGGCGGCCCGGCGCTGAACCGGGGCCTTGTGGAGGCGGTCGAGAACGAGATCGCCGCCGAGCTTTATGTGCCGCCGGATGTGCCGCAGGTGACCACCGCGGTGGGCGCGGCGCTGATCGCGCGGGACGAATATCTTTACGGCGCGGAGACGGATGAATTGCCGAAAGCGCGCAGGATGAACAGGGAGGCTGAATGCAATCTCTGTCCGTGATCCAGCAGCATGTCGATCTCGTCCAGAGCTTCGGTAGCCTCTATCTGGGGGTGCTGGCCATGGGGTTCTTTTATGGCTTAACCCTGTGCAGCCTGTCCTGCCTGCCGATCGTCGCGCCTTATATTTTCGGCACCCAGAGCGGGTTCCGGGGCGGCTTCGATGCGGCGGCGGTGTTTATCGGCGCGCGCATCCTCACCTATGGCGCGATGGGGGGGCTGGCCGGCTGGCTGGGAGGCATGGTGCTGGAGCGGATCGACAGCGGCATTCTGTATCCTGTCGCCGGGCTGCTGGTGCTGCTGATCGGCCTCAATGTGATCTTCAGGCCGCCGGCCGTCTGCCGCCGGCCGAGCGGTGCGGCCGCCCATATGGCGGTGCTGGGCCTTGCCACCAGCCTGATGCCCTGCATGCCGCTGATGGCGGTGCTGCTGATGGCGGCCAGTTCAGGCTCGCCGCTCACCGGCGCGGTGCTGGCGCTCACCTTCGGCATCGGCACCGCCGCCTCGCCGCTTTATTATCTCGGCGGCGCCACCGGCTGGCTGGCCACGAAAATCCGCAACGAGATTCCGCGCCACGCCCGCACTTTGCGGCGCCTGAGCGGGCTGATTCTGGCCCTGTTCGGGCTGCGGCTGCTCGCAAGCTGGCTGCTGGCCTGAGCGCCGCGGCGCGGCCCACAAGCCTCCCCTGCCCGCAAAGGGATCAGTTTTTACATATTGGGCGCGGTGGTCTCGTCTTCTTTGGCCAGCATGGACTCCAGCTCAAGCGCCACCGCATTGCTGGCCCGGGCATAGCGGGCCAACAGGTCATAAAGCACCGGGGTGACAAACAGGGTGAGGACCGAAGCCAGGCCCAGCCCGCCAATGACCACCGTGCCGATGGCGATGCGGCTTTCGGCCCCGGCGCCGGCCGCCACCGCCAGCGGCACCGCCCCGAAAATGGTCGAGATGACGGTCATCAGGATCGGCCGGAAGCGGATGACCGAACCCTCAACCACCGCCTCGCGCACAGATTTGCCCTCGGCGCGGAGCTGATTGGCGAATTCGACGATCAGAATGCCGTTCTTGGCCATCAGGCCGATCAGCAGGATGATGCCGATCTGGCTGTAGACATTAAGCGAATTGCCGGTCACCCACAGGGAAAACAGGGCGCCGGAAAAGGCCAGCGGCACCGAGAGCATGATGATGAGCGGATGTATGAAGCTCTCGAACTGGGCCGCCAACACCAGAAACACGATCACCAGGGCCAGCACGAAGGTCACGGTCATGCCGCCCTTCGCCTCGAGGAATTTCTGCGACAGGCCGGCAAAGCTGATATTGGCCTCGGACGGCAGGGTATCGGCGGCGGCGTCCTGCATGAACTGGATCGCCGTGCCAAGGGCATAGCCCTCGGCGAGCGAGCCGGAAATGGTGATCGAGGGCAGCCGGTCATAACGGCGCAGGGTAGGCACCGCGGCGCCCTCTTTCAGGCTGGCCACAGCCCCCAGCGAAATGAGCTGACCGCTTTTGCGGGCGCGGATAAAAATATTGGCCAGATCGCCCGGGTTCTGCCGGTCCTCGGCGCGGGCCTGGATGATGACCGGATATTCGCGCCCGCGGTCGATATAGGTGGTGACCTCCTTGGAGGCCAGCATATATTGCAAGGTGCGGCCGATGGTTTCCACATCGATGCCGAGATCGTCGGCCTTGGCCCGGTTGATTTCCAGATTGAATTGCGGCTGGTTGGGCTCGTAATCCATTTCCAGATTGAGCAGGTTGGGGTTGGCTTCGGCCCGCTCCAGCAATTGCTGGGCCCAGACCTGCACGCTTTCATAATCGGGCCCGCCGACCACCACGCGCAGAGGCGTGCGGCTGCCGCGCAGCCCGAGCCCGGTGGGGGTGACGGCGGCGACGCGGGCGCCGGTGATCTGCGAGAACGCCGGGCGCACCTCGCGCACGATCTGCTGCACATTGCGCGTGCGCTCATCCCAATGCTTGAGGCGCACCACGATGAAGGAGCGGTGCGGCTGGGAGCGCCGGCCGATCAGCGAAAACAGCGCCGTCGCTTCGCCCGATGTCAGCAGCGGTTTGAGCACATTCTCCGCCTTGGCGGCCTGGGTGTCGGTATAGGCGACATTGGCGCCCTGGGGCGCGGTGATCGAGGCGAAAAACACGCCGCGATCCTCTTTCGGGGTCAGCTCATTGGGCAGCAGCGGATAAAGAACGAGCGAAGACGCACCGAGCAGCGCGGCCAGGGTCAGCACCACCAGCGGCATGGCGAGCGCCGCTCTCAGCAGGACGCGATAGCCGGCGGTGAGCCGGGACATGGCCGCTTCGAGCAGGCGGGTGGGCAGGCGCGGATTTTCGGTGCGCCGCAGCAGGCGGGTGCTCAATGTGGGGCACAGGGTGAGCGCGACGAAAGTGGAGATGACGACCGAGGCGGCGAGCACGAAGCCGAACTCGGAAAACAGCCGCCCGATCTGCCCTTCCATGAAGGATAGCGGCACGAAAACCGCGATCAGGGTGAGCGAGGTGGCGATGACCGCGAACAGCACCTGGCGGGCGCCGCGCACCCCGGCGACCAGGGGCGGCTCGCCGGAATCGATGCGGCGCTGGATGTTCTCCAGCACCACGATGGCGTCATCGACGATGATGCCGATGGCCAGGATCAGCGCCAGAAGGGTGATGACATTGATCGAAAACCCGAGAAAATGAATGCCGATGAACGCGCCGATCACCGCCACCGGAATGGTCACCGCCGGGATGACCGTGGTGCGGATCGAGGCGAGAAAGGCGAAAATCACCAGCACCACCAGGCCGATGGCGATGGCCAGAGCCTGCAGCACTTCGCGGATCGAGGCTTCAATGAAAATGGCGTCGTCCGAGCCGACCTCGACTCTCATGCCGACCGGCAGATTGGCGCGGATGCGGGCCAGTTCGGCATGTACCAGCCGCGAGATGGCGATGGTGTTGGCCTGGGACTGGCGCAAAATGCCGATCCCGACCGCGTCATGGCCGTCAGAGCGCACGATGATTTCGTCGTTTTCGATCCCCCTCACCACCTGGGCGATGTCGCCGAGCCGGGTCAGGAAGCCCTCGGAGCGGCTGAGCACGATGTTGCGGAACGCTTCGGGACGGGACAGCCGGCTCTTGGTGCGGACCGTGAATTGCCGGGTCCGCGATTTGAGCTCGCCGGCCGGCAGTTCGACATTGTTGCGCTTGAGGGCATCCACCACGTCATCAACGGTGAGATTGCGGGCGGCCATGGCCTTGCGGTCCAGCCAGATGCGGATGGCATGGCGGCGCTCGCCGAAAATGCTGACCAGGGCCACCCCGTCGAGGGTGGCGATGCGGTCGACGATGAAGCGGTCGGCATAGTCGGTGATCTGGGCGGCGTTCATGCGGTCGCTGGTCACCGACAGGCGCATCACCGGGTCGGAATCGCTGTCGCTCTTGGCGATCTGCGGCTCGTCCACATCCTCGGGCAGCTTGCCGCGCACACGCGCCACCGCGTCGCGCACATCATTGGCCGCCTCGTCGATATTGCGCCCGGGGGCGAATTCGATCACCGTGCGCCCGCGCCCGCGCCGGCTATAGGAGGCGATGCTCTTGACCCCGGCAATGCCGGCAATCGCCCCTTCGATGATTTCAGTGATGTCGGAATCGATGATTTCGGGCGCGGCGCCGACATAGGTGGTGGTGATGCTGACCACGGCAGCGTCGATATCGGGCAGTTCGCGGATCGGCACCCGCATCAGCGAGGCGATGCCCAGCACGATGATCAGCAGGCTGAGCACGATGGCGAAGACCGGGCGCTTGATGCAGAATTCGGAGATCATACCGCCCCTGCCCCGGATTTCTGCGCCCCCGCTTCGCCGGTCTTGACCAGGGTGCCGTCACGCAGGCGGTGATGGCCGAGCCGCACCACCTCCTCGCCGGCCTTCAGCCCGTTCAGCACCGCCACCTTGCCCTTGCCGCGCTGGCCGAGTTTGACACCGCGCCGATGGGCCTTGCCCTCCGCAACAGTGAATACATATTGGCTCCCGCCCTCGGCGATCACCGCCTCTTCCGGGATCAGGATCGCCCGCTGCTCGGCGATCAGCACCGAGACATGCATAAACATGCCGGACGGGATCAGCCCATCCGGATTGGGCAGCACCGCCCGCACCTTGAAGGCGCGCGAGGCTTCCTGAATGCGGGTGTCGATATCGGTGACCTTGCCTTTGAAGACCCGGTTCTTGAACACAGCGGTGCGGACCTCCACCGGCTTGCCGATGCGGATCTTGCTGAAATGAATCTCCGGAATGCTGAAATTGATCTCGATCTGCGACAGGTCATCAAGGGTGGTGATCACGGTTTCGGAATCGATGCGGGCGCCCACATCCACCCGCTGCAACCCGGTCACCCCATCGAAAGGCGCCCGGATGGTGCGGTCGGCCAGCCGCTTTTCCATCAGGTCGAGACGGGCCTTGCCCGAATTGACCGCCGCTTCCTGCTTCTCCACGGTGGCCTGGGAAATCGTGTTGTTTTTCTTCAGCTTCCTGGCGCGGTTATAGGCGAATTCGGCCTCTTTCAGCGCGGCGGCCGCTTCATCGAGCGCGGCGCGCTCGGCAGCATCGTCAAGGCGCACCAGCACCTCGCCCTTCCTCACCTGCTGACCCGGCTTGAAACGGATTTCAATGATCCGGCCCGACACCAGGGCCACCAGATCCACCGCCTGGCGGGCCTGGGCGGTGCCGACCGCCTCGACCTCGACCCTGATGGTGCCGGGTTCCGCCTTGGCAAGCTGTACGCTCTGAACGCGCGGCTTGCTCGGTGCGGCCGCCTGCATGCCGCCGCCCCAATATTCCAGATAATAATAGGCGCCGCCGGCCATGGCGGATAGCAGGATCAGGGTGACAAGAACCTGTCGGAAAGTTGACACGGACAAAGTCTCCAAACGAGGCGGCAGAGCAGCGATGGCCCAGCATATGTGAAAGCCGCGCGCTCTGAAACAGAAATAGAGCGCCTTGAAAAATATGTGACCGATGCGCCGCGCCTCTCTCGCGGCGGCACGCGGAAATCCGCCGTCCGGGCAGGCGGATCAGGCGGATATCCGCCGATAAGCTGCCCCGGCGCCGGGGTTCAGGCGTAAATTCATCAGCGAATTCAGTGCTTTTTCGTTTTCGCTGCGACTGGCACGCCTGTTGCTGTAAGCTTTAACGTGTTCACGCGCGATTTTCAGTCGCGCGGCCGAATTATTGACTTGAATTCAAGGGAGGAATTTATGAAGCCAACTCATCTTATAAAACCCGCGACCACGGCTTTTGCGGCCCTGGCGCTGATCGCTTCGGCGACATGGACCGGGGCGGCGCGCGCCGACACCGATTACGTGCTCAACACCGCCTCCACCGGCGGCACTTATCATCCGGTCGGCACCGCCATTTCGACCCTGTCCAAGGTGAAATTGCTGCCGAAGAAAAAATTCAGCCTGACCGCGGTCAATTCCGCCGGATCGGGGGCCAATGTGCAGGCGCTGGGCGCCGGGACGGCGCAATTCGCCATTTTGCAGGGGCTTTATGGTTCCTATGCCGCGACCGGCACCGGTCCGATTACCGAACCGCAGAAGAATGTGCGCTCGATCACCATGCTGTGGCAGAATGTGGAACAGTTCGTGGTGGCCAAATCCTTTGCCAAAACAGGCACGGTCGCGGATCTGGTGGCCATGAAGGGCCAGACCATGGCGCTGGGCAAGCAGAATTCCGGCACATTGGGTTCCAATAAGGTGCTGCTGGCCGGCCTCGGCATCGACATCGCCAAGGATTACAAGCTGCTCTATGCGGGCTACGGCCCCTCGGCCGACGCCATTGCCAACGGCCAGGCGGCCGGCGGCGGCATTCCGTCCGGTCCTCCGACCGGCGCCATCACCAAATTGTTCGCCTCCAATGCGGGCAAGGTGGCGCTGCTCAATGTCACGGATGAGGAAATGGCCAAGATGGATGGCGGGCGCAAATTGTGGACCCGCTATGTGATCAAGGCCGGTACCTATCCGGGCCAGGACAAGGACGTCAACACCATCGCCCAGCCCAATTTCCTGGCGGTGAATGCCGATGTGAACGAGGAGCATGTCTATCTGCTCACCAAGGCGCTGTATGAAAACCTCAACTTCCTGCAGGCGATCCACAAGGCCACCAAGGCGATGAACATCAAGAGCGCGGTCGCCGGCCTGCCGGTGCCCCTGCATCCGGGCGCGCTGCGCTATTACAAGGAGGTGGGTCTGGCCGTTCCCGACCACCTGATGCCGAAATAGGCATCGGGTTCCGCAATAGCGGAAACCGCATGATCGGGCAGCCGCGCCATGAGCGCGGCTGCCCACCACCTGGGGAGGCGGGGCATGCAGACAACAGAACAGGCGCGAAGCAACGACGCCGTATCGGAAATGGAAGCGGAGCCTAATTTCAGGACTTCGGTGTTTGAAATCGAGCCGGCGCTGAAGTCGATCGGCCGTCACGGGATCATTTTCGCGCTGATCGGCCTTTTCGGCCTGTGGCACGTGATCACCAATGTCTATTTGAACGAGCCGGGACGCTGGCAGAACGCCATTCATTTTGCCGGTTTCGCGTTCCTGTCGGCGCTGCTGTTCTCGAGTTTCGGGCGGTTTTCGAAGGCCAAATGGGCGATTGCCATCGATATGGCCTTCGGCGTGCTGGTGGCGGCCTCGGCCCTGTGGGTGGCGGGTTCGGAAAACCGCATCTATGCCGAGACATTGGCCAAGACCGGCCAGGTCTGGCAGTTCGGCCTGATCGACTGGGCGGCGGGGCTGATCGTGATTTTCGCCGCCATCGAGCTGACCCGGCGCATGACCGGCTGGATCATCCCGATCCTGATCATATTATGCCTGTCCTATATTCTGTTTCTGGGCGAGATGCTGCCCGGCGTGTTCCGGGCCGCCAGCCTGCCGCCCAGCGACGTGCTGTTTCGCTCGCTCTATAATGACGAGGGCATGTTCGGCATCATCACCACCATTTCCTCGGCCAATATCACCCTGTTCATGATTTTCGGAGCGTTCCTGGTGGTTTCGGGGGCTTCGGATTTCGTGATCGAGTCGGCCAAGGTGGTGGCGGGCCGCTATCGCGGCGGCGCCGCTTTCGTTTCGGTGCTGTCCTCGGCCCTGACCGGCACCATTTCCGGCTCGGCGGTGGCCAATACCGCCTCGACCGGGGTGATCACCATCCCGCTGATGAAGGCCAATGGTTTCAGGGCGCGCTTTGCCGCCGCGGTCGAGGCGTCGGCTTCGACCGGCGGGCAGATCATGCCGCCGATCATGGGCGCCGGGGCGTTCGTGATGGTGTCCTATACCGGCATTTCCTATGACCGGATCGTGCTGGTGTCGGTGATCCCGGCGATGCTGTATTTTCTGTCGGTGGCGTTCATGGTGCGCATTGAAGCCATGAAGCATCATATCGGCACCGGCCGGCCCGAGCCGGTGGACCGCAAGAAGCTGGCGGCCGGGGCGCTGAATTTCCTGCTGCCGCTCGGGGTGATGACCTATATGCTGATCACCGGCTTTACCCCGAGCTATGCCGCCTGTTTCGCCATATTGAGCCTGATCGTGGTGAGCTGGTTCACCCCGAACCGCATGTTGCCGAAACAGATCGCCCAGGCCTTCGTGATGGGCATCAAGACCTCGGTGATGACCGCGGTGCTGCTGGTGGCGGTCGGGCTGATCAATAATGCGGTCACCACTTCGGGGCTGGCCAACACCTTCGCGCTGATGATCGCGCAATGGTCCCAGGGCTCGCTGCTGATCGCGCTTGTGCTGATCGGCATCGCCTCGCTGGTGCTGGGCATGGGCCTGCCGGTGACGGCGGCCTATATCGTGCTGGCCATATTGTCGGCGCCGGCGCTCGCCGGCATGCTGGCCGACGGCATCATCACCGACCTGCTGGTGCATGGCATTGCCGACCCGGCCAAGGCGGCGATGTTCGCGCTGGTGGACTCGCCCCTGGCGGCCAAGGTCAGTACCGGCATGAGTCCGGAGGAGGCGCAGGCGCTGATGTCGGCGATTCCGTTCGATCTGGCGGTGGTGATCCGTCCGGCGCTGGTGGACAAGGAGCAATTGACCATCTTCCTCCTGACCGCGCATCTGATCGTGTTCTGGCTCAGCCAGGATTCGAATGTGACGCCGCCGGTGTGCCTGGCGGCCTTCGCCGCCGCCGGCATCGCCAAATCCCCGCCCATGGCCACCGGCCTGGAATCGTGGAAGATCGCCAAGGGGCTCTATATCATCCCGCTGATATTCGCCTATACGCCGCTGATCGGCGCCGACCTCGTGACATCGGTACAGATCGGGCTGTTCAGCCTGATCGGCATCTATGCCTTCACGGCGCTGATCCAGCGCCATTCGGAAGGCCCGCTGGCGCTGTGGGCCTATCCGCTGCTGCTGATCGGCGCGGCAGGGTGTTTCTGGCCCGATCATCTGATGGCCAATATTGGCGGCGCGGCGGCGATCCTGGCGGTGGTGGTGCTGTCCTCTCGCTCGGCAAGGCGGCTCGAGGCCACGAAGCCGGCGCAGGATTAACGCGGCTTGTCAAATCCACGGAAACAGAATCAAGTACAGGAACCAAGCTCATGGAAATCAAAGGGAAAAAAGCGATCGTGTTTGGCGGCACCTCCGGCATAGGCCTGGCCGCCTCGAAGCTTCTGGCCGAGAAAGGCGCCACGGTGATCGCGGTGAGCCGCAATCCGGACCGGGCCGGCCCCCTGCCCGCCAATATCAGCACCGAGGCGTGCGATGTGCGCGAGCGCGAAAAACTGTCGGCGCTGTTCGCAAAACATGCGCCGTTCGACATTCTGGTCAGCAGCGCCACCGGCGGCACCCGCCCGCGCGGGCCGTTTCTGGAAATGGATCTGGGTGGCTTTCAGGGCTCTTTCGACAAGCTGTGGGGCTATGCCAATGTGGTGCGGCTCGGCACGGAGCATCTCGGCGCGGACGGCGCCATCGTGCTGGTGAGCGGCTCGCCGGCGCGCAAGGCCAAGCCGGGCCAGGCCGCGCTGTCGTCGGTGGGCGGGGCGGTCGAGGCGCTGGCCCGCGCCATCGCGCCGGAAATCGCGCCCAGGCGCATCAATGTGGTCGCCCCCGGGGTGATCGACACGCCGATGCAGACCGCAACCGGCGAGGCGCGCAAGGAACTCTACCGGAAGATGACCGCCGGCAATGCCATCCCCCGCGCCGGCACCTCGGAAGAAGTGGCGGCCGGCATCCTGTTCGTGATCGAGAATGATTTCGTCACCGGCACCATATTGGATGTGGATGGGGGCTGGCTGGTGGCCTGAACCGCCCGGGTCAGAAGCTCATGCCGAGTTCGGAAAACGGGATGAAGGCGATGGGATCGCCCTTGCCGACCGAGGCCAGATCTTCGGGCAGCTCGATCAGCCCGTCGGATTCTCTGAGCGAAGAGATCAGCCCGGAGCCGTCGCGGAAATAGCGATCAATAGCCAGCGCCCCGTCCGGCCCGGTCACCCGGCTGCCGCGCAGAAATTCGCGCCGTCCGGTCTTGCGGGCGGCGATCTCGAAGGCGGAGGGCAGCATCAGGCGCCGCGGCGCCGCCCAATCGGCGCCGCCGAGGCGGGCCAGCAGCAGGCGGGCATACATCAGATAGGTCACGGCGGCGGCAACCGGATTGCCCGGCAGGCCGAGAAACACCGCCGCGCCGATGCGCCCGAAGGCCAGCGGCTTGCCCGGCTTGATCGCCAGGCGCCACATATTGAGCCGGCCCAGCTTGGTCACCGCATTGGTCATATGGTCCTCGTCGCCGACGCTGGAGCCGCCGGATGTCATGATCAAATCATGCTCGGCGGCGGCCTCGGCCAAGGCGTTTTCGACGATTTCCGCCCGGTCGGGCAGGATGCCGAGATCGGTGACCGTGACCGGAAGCTGGCTGAGAAAGGCGCGCAGCAGATAGGTATTGGCATCATAGACCGCGCCGTCGCGGAACGGCGCGCCGGGGCGGATGATCTCATCGCCCGAGGACACCAGCGCCACGCGCAAGGGGGCATAACAGGTGATTTCGCCGGTGCCGGTCGAGGCGATGGCGGCCATGTCCTGGGGGCGAAGGCGCGTGCCGGCGGCGGCGATGGCGGCGCCCGCCGCCACATACTCGCCGGCGCGGCGGCGATTGGCGCCGGGCCTGATGCCGGCCGGGATGGTGACGAATTCGCGCCCGTCCCGGGTTTCGGCCTCCACCATTTCCTGCATCACCACGCTGTCAGCGCCGGCCGGCATTTCGGCGCCGGTGAAAATGCGCACCGCCTCGCCGGGGGCGAGCGCGCGTCCGAGCGGATGGCCCGCCGCCACCACCGCGCCGACCGGCAGCTCGGTGGCCGCACCCGCGTTCAGGGAGGCATGGGCAAAGCCGTAACCGTCCATGGCCGCATTGTCGAAGGCGGGGATCGGCCGCGGCGCGATCACCGGTTCGGCCAGAACGCGGCCGGCCGCCTGCTCCAGCTTCAGCCGCTCCAGCCGCGCCACCGGGGCGAGTCGGTCCTGCAGCAGGGCGATCACTTCGTCATGGCGCATCAGGCCTCCGGTATGATCGAAGCAGTCCTGCGCTAAACGGGTCATCGCTGATTCCCTCTCCTTATTGGCCGCGCCCGCACCTGCGACATAGCAACACGGGCCGGGAAATTCCTTGTAAAACAGCAGGTCTTGGGCTGTAAATGCTTGATATCGGTCAACACCTTGATTCAATATAGCGTAAGACTCAACATTGACGCTGCGTTTTGCGACTCTGCGATTCAGGAGATTTCCCAGCTCATGTCTTCCGAACTCTGTTTTACTGAATTGGACGCCGAAGCGCCTGATTCAGCCGTTGTGCGTTTTGCCGGCGATTCCGGCGATGGCATCCAAGTGCTTGGCAGCCAGTTCGGGCTGGCCAATGCGATGGCCGGCAACGATATCGCCACCTTCCCCGACTACCCGTCCGAAGTGCGCGCCCCGGCCGGCTCCACCTATGGGGTGTCGGCGTTTCAAATTCAGTTCGGCGGACGCAATATCCGCACCATCGGCGACGCCGCCGATGTGCTCATTGCGCTCAACCCGGCGGCGCTGAAGGTCAATCTGGACGAGCTCAATCCGGGCAGCCTGATCGTGGTGGACGAGGATGCGTTCACCACCCGCTTCCTGCAAAAGGCCGGCTATGAGGAATCACCACTCGAATCGGGCGAGCTCGATGGGTACCGGGTGATCCGCATCGGCATCTCGAAACTGACCCTGGCGGCGGTGTCGGATCTGGAGGTGACCAAGAAGGAGGCTCAGCGCTGCAAGAATTTCTGGGCGCTCGGTTTCACCTTCTGGCTGTTCAACCGCAATCGCGGCGCCACCATTTCCTGGCTGCAGAAGAAATTCGCCGCCAAGCCGCATATCGCCGAGGCCAATATCGCGGCGCTGAATGCGGGCCATGCTTATGGCGAGACCATGGAGGCCAGCCACGAGATCAATCCGTGCAATATCAGATCGGCGGAGATGGAGCCCGGCACCTATCGCATGGTCACCGGCTCGCAGGCCGCCGCCTGGGGCCTTGCGGCCGCGGCGGAGCTGTGCGGCCGCCGGCTCGGCTTCTGCTCCTATCCCATTACCCCGGCGACACCGATCCTGCACCATTTGGCGACCCTGAAGGATCTGGGGGTGGTGACCTTCCAGGCCGAGGACGAGATTGCCGCCATGTGCTCGGCGATCGGCTGCTCCTATGGCGGCGCGCTCGGCGCCACCGCCACCTCCGGCCCCGGCATGGCCCTGAAAACCGAAGCCATCGGTCTTGCGGTGATGGCCGAATTGCCGGTGGTGATCATCAACAGCCAGCGTGCCGGCCCTTCGACCGGCCTGCCCACCAAGACCGAGCAGTCGGATCTCTATCAGGCGGTCTATGGGCGCAATGGCGACACGCCGGTGCCGGTGATCGCGGCGCGCTCACCCTCCGATTGCTTCGATGCCACCGTCGAGGCGGCGCGCATCGCCGTGACCTACATGACCCCGGTGATCATGCTGATGGACGGCTTTCTCGGCAATGCCGCCGAGCCGTGGCAGATTCCGGACATGGACAAGCTGAAACCCATCGACACGGCGCATAATGTGCCCAGGGACGAAGAGCGTCCGTTCCACCGCAACTCCAAGACCCTGGCGCGGGACTGGGTGTCGCCCGGGCGGCCCGGGCTCGAGCACCGCATTGGCGGGCTGGAGCGCGATATCCTGTCCGGTAATGTGTCCTACGATCCTGAAAACCACCAGCGCATGTCGCAGATCCGCTTCGACAAGGTGCATAATCTCACCAAGGACCTGCCGCCGCTGAATGTGGAACAGGGTGAGCTGTGGGATGAACTTGCCGTTGTGGGCTGGGGCTCGACCTATGGGCCGATCTCGCGCGCGGTGATGAATATGCGCGCCAAGGGCTATAGCGTGGCGCATGTGCATCTGCGCTATATGTATCCCTTCCCCAAAAATCAGTGCAAGGTGCTGAGCACATTCGACCGGCTGCTGGTGCCGGAGATGAATATGGGCCAGCTGGTTTCGGTGATGCGCGACGCCGACTGTCCGCCCGCCGAGGGCATGCCGAAGGTTACCGGCCGCCCGTTTACCATCGCTGAAATCGAAGCCGCCATTGCCGCGCGGCTGGAGGTCAAGTCATGAATATTCAGGATCCGGCGAACCCGCCGCTCAAGGACAAGGATTACGCCTCGAACCAGGAGGTGCGCTGGTGCGCCGGTTGCGGCGATTATGCCATCATCAAGGCGGTGCAGAAAACCCTGGCCGCGGTCGGCGCCAAGAAGGAAAACACGGTGTTCGTATCCGGCATCGGCTGCTCGTCGCGTTTCCCCTATTACATCGACTCCTACGGCTTTCACGGCATTCACGGCCGCGCCCCGGCCATCGCGTCGGGCACCTTGCTGGCCAATCCGGACCTGGATGTGTGGGTGATCACCGGCGACGGCGACGGATTGTCGATCGGCGGCAATCATCTGCTGCATATTCTCAGGCGCAATTTCAACTGTCAGATCCTGTTGTTCAACAACGGCACCTATGCGCTGACCAAGGGCCAGTATTCGCCGACCTCATTGAAGGGCCAGCGCTCGCCGTCTTCGCCGATGGGGGTGATCGACCCGCCGCTGGAGCCGGCGCAATTCGCCATCGGCGCCGGCGCGCGCTTCGTGGCGCGGGCCATCGATACCCAGCAGAAGCAGCTGGTGGATATCCTGACCCAGGCCTATCACCACCAGGGCGCCGCCTTTGTCGAGATTTTCCAGAACTGCGTGGTGTTCAATGACGGCATGACCGAAAGCTTCGCCGCCAAGAGCACCGCTTCGGACGCGCAGGTGATGCTGGAGGAAGGCAAGCCGCTGACCTTCGGCAAGAACGGCGAAAGAGCGCTGAAATGCGATCCGGGCAAGCTTAATCTGAAGGTCTATGATGTGGGCGGCGAAGAGGATGACGGCCATTGCGAAATCCTGCATGACCCATCCAACCGCACCCTGGCCTTCCTGCTGGCGCAGCTCGAGCTGCCCGATCAACCGCTGGCCACCGGCATCATCTATAATGATCCCAGCCCCAGCTATGAGGTGGAGACCTACAAACAGATCGAGCAGGCCCAGGAGAACAGCCAGCGCCGCCGCATGAACGACGTGCTGAAACAGGGCTTTACCTGGACCATATGACGCGGCGGGCGAACTCCGCCGGCTTTTATGCCGGCCTGGCGGTTCTGCCCGAATTTGAGCGCTTCGGTGAGCCCGGGCTCTATCGCGAGCTGCCGGATGACTGGTCTGTGATCGTCTGCGACGTGGCCAGCTCGACCGAGGCGGTGGCGCGCGGCGCTTACAAGACAGTCAACATGATCGGCGCAGCCTCAATCATGGCGGTGCTGAATGTGAGCGGCGGCGTAGACA
>PKTQ01000096.1 GCA_002869085.1 Hyphomicrobiales bacterium
GGGGTGGCATTTCAGATGATCGACGATCTGCTCGACCATGAAGGGGACGAGCAGGTGCTCGGCAAGCGCACCGGCAAGGACGCCGCCCAGGGCAAGGCGACCTTCGTGCGGCTATTGGGGGCGGAAGGCGCCCGCGCCGAGGCCGAGCGCCATATCGCGGCGGCCCTCACCTGCCTTGAACCCTTCGGCGACAAAGCCGCCCCGCTAAAAGCGGCGGCCCGGTTCATCGGCGAGCGCAGGTCTTAGTTATCGTCCTCGATCTCTTCGGGCGGATTGACGGTGACAAAGCCATTATTGATGTCGACCACCGGCACGATCTCGCGGGTGAAAGGCAGCAGCACGGTCTGCTGCGCCGGCTCCAGGCTGATTTCGAGCAGATCGCCGGCGCCGTAATTCTGCACCGCCTTCACGCGGCCCAGCACTTCGCCGTCCATATCCCGCGCCTCCAGTCCGATCAGATCGGCCTGATACCAGCTTTCGTCTTCGGGTTCGGGCAGCACGGCGCGCGGCACATAAAGCTCAAGGCCCTTGAGGGCCTCGGCGGCATTGCGGTCGTCAATGCCCTTGATGCGAACCAGCATCACCCCCTTTTTGGCGCCGATGATGCTGAGGGTGAAGTTTTGGCGGCCATCCCGGCTTTGTACCGGGCCATAGGCGGTCAGATCCTCGGCGTGCTCGGTGAACGGGCGTATGGTCAATACGCCGCGCACACCATGCACGCCGGTGATGACGCCGACGCAGATCAGATCGGAGGGATCTGTTTTGCCGGCCATGACCAGGGCCTATTCCTCGGCGGTTTCGGCCTCGGCCTCGGCGGGCGCTTCGGCTTCGGCGGCAGCCGCCTCCTTGGCCTCTTCCTCGGCGATACGCTGGGCCTCGATGCGCTCCAGCGCCTTCTTGCCCGGCTGGGCCTTGTTGGGGTTGTTGCGCGGGGTGCGGGTCATGATGCCGGCGGCATCGAGAAAGCGCAGCACACGGTCGGTGGGCTTGGCGCCGACCTCGAGCCAGTGGCGGATGCGCTCTTCGTTCAGCACCACCCGCTCCTCGTGATCCTTGGGCAGCAGCGGATTATGGGAGCCGACCCGCTCGATGAAGCGGCCGTCGCGCGGGCTGCGCACATCGGCAACCACAATGCGGTAATAGGGGCGTTTCTTGGCGCCGGCACGGGCCAGTCTGATTTTCAAAGCCATGGTTTTCGTCCTTTGTCAGTTAAGTCTCATATTGTCAGTTAAGTCTCATGTTTCGTCTCACCGGCCTGGGGCCGGAATTCTCATTTCTTCTTGCCGGGAAAGCCGGGGGGCAGACCGGGAAGTCCGCCGGGTAGTCCGGGTAGGCCTCCGGGCAGACCGGGCGGGCCACCCTTGGTCAGATCCGGTAATCCGCCGGGGGGCAATCCGCCGCCGCCGGGCATCTGGTCCATCAGGGCGGCCGGGTCGGGTGCACCGCCGCCGAACATGCCTTTCAGCATGCCGGAGCGGCCCATCTTCTTCATCATGCCGGCCATCTGGATATGCATTTTCAGCAACTTGTTGACTTCCTGCACGCTGGTGCCGGAGCCGGCGGCGACGCGGCGCTTGCGCGAGGCGTTGAGCAGCTTGGGGTTCTTGCGCTCCCGCCGGGTCATCGAGCTGATGATCGCCTCCTGGCGCTTGAAGACCGAATCATCCATCTGCGCGGCGCTGAGCTGTTTCTTGATCTTGCCGATGCCGGGCAGCATGCCCAGCACCCCGCCCATGCCGCCCATTTTCTGCATCTGGCCAAGCTGTTCGGCCAGATCGTCGAGATCGAACTGGCCCTTGGACATCTTTTTGGCGATGCGCTCGGCCTTTTCGACCTCGATGGTGGCGGCGGCCTTTTCCACCAGCGACACCACATCGCCCATGCCGAGGATGCGGTTGGCGATGCGGTCGGGATGAAAATCCTCCAGCGCGTCGAGTTTTTCGCCGGTGCCGACGAGCTTGATCGGCTTGCCGGTCACCGCCCGCATCGACAGGGCGGCGCCGCCGCGCCCGTCGCCGTCGAGACGGGTGAGCACAATGCCGGTAATACCGATGCGCTGGTCGAAGGCGCCGGCCACATTGACCGCGTCCTGGCCGGTCAGGGCGTCGGCCACCAGCAGGGTTTCGTGGGGCGAGACCGCATCGCGCACCGCGATCATCTCGTTCATCAGCACTTCGTCCACATGCAGCCGGCCGGCGGTGTCGAGCATGACCGCGTCATAGCCGCCGAGCTTACCGAGCTGCATGGCGCGTCTGGCGATGTCGACCGGCATCTGGCCCTCGACGATCGGCAGGGTGTCGACCCCGGTCTGCTCGCCCAGCACCCGGAGCTGCTCCTGGGCCGCCGGGCGGCGCACATCGAGCGAGGCCATCAGAATCTTTTTCTTCTGGGTCTCGGTCAGACGCTTGGCGATCTTGGCGGTGGTGGTGGTCTTGCCCGAACCCTGCAGGCCGACCATCATGATCGGCACTGGCGGGGTGGCGGCCAGATCGATGCCGGCGCTCGCTCCGCCCAGCATCTCGACCAGATTGTCATTGACGATCTTGACCACCATCTGGCCCGGCGTGACCGATTTGACCACTTCCTGGCCAATGGCGCGCTCCTTGACCCGGCCGATGAAATCGCGGGCCACCGGCAGGGCGACATCGGCTTCGATCAGGGCGCGGCGAACCTCGCGCAAAGCGGCCGAGACATCGGCATCGCTGAGCGCGCCGCGCCGGGTCAGTTTGTCGAAGATACCGCTCAGACGGTCAGACAGCGTTTCAAACATGTTCCTGTGCCGTCCACCGGACGGGTCCCTTAAATCATCAGCCCAACGCAGAACGCATCCGTGGGCGAATCCTCGCTGACGGATGGAGATCCCCGCTTTCCCGCGGCGACCTGTCAAGAAGCGCGTCCTGACTGAATGGCGCGCACAATATGCGTTTGGCGGTTTCGGGTCAAGCTTGATAAAACAGGCTTGGTGCAGCCCCGCCCTGGCCTGGAGCGTTTTTGGTTGTTAGTGAATCAAAACCGCTCTTTATCTCTTTATTTGGACGCACTTCCTGATCCGAAAACCGGTTCCCACTTTTCGCAGAAGTGCGCTTTGTCCGGACGCACTTCCTGATCCGAAAACCGGTTCCCACTTTTCGCAGAAGTGCTCTTTGTCTGGACGCACTTCATGATCCGAAAACCGGTTCCCACTTTTCGCAGAAGTGCGCTTTGTCTGGTCGCACTTCCTGATCCGAAAACCGGTTCCCACTTTTCGCAGAAGTGCTCTTTGTCCGGAC
>PKTQ01000156.1 GCA_002869085.1 Hyphomicrobiales bacterium
CGATGATCCGTCCTATTTCGGCGGTTATCTGAACGACAATTACCGGGCGGTGCATGGCGCCCTCGGCCTGTCGGAGCATCAACTGGTCACTCTGGCGGCGAATTCCTTTGCCGGTGCCTTCCTGGACGGGGCCGCCAAACAGGCCCGGCTGGACCGGCTGGGGGCCTGTGTGCACCGCCTGCGCCATGGACCGTCCGATGGGTGAGCGGGTCCGGAAAATATGAAGTCATAATGGCTTAGCGGTTTTCCTCAATGCGCAGGTTTAGCGCCAGCCAGACGCGCACATCGTCGCCATAGGTGCTTGTGGCGGCGCAAAGGGCATCATCATATGAGGCATAGGGCCGGCCGGTGACATTGTGGTCGCTGGTGACGATGATATAGCTCATGACTGATCTCCTCTGATCGTGGCTCCAATCTGGCACAAGCTACCTGTAGGGGGCCTGAATTGCCGGTTCATCGGATGTTTATGTATCGATAGACGCCGCCAGGGCGGATTCGGTTCAACTCCGAACCCATAATTTATTTTGTTTCCGTATCCATGCTTTGGGTTGAAAATTGGGTATAGTATAGGACCACAGATGTGGCTCGGGGGTGCGCGAGATGAACAAGTCAGACCTGAAACTATCCCGGCCCTGCGACCAACTGCCGATCAAAATCGACCGCGCGGCGCCGCAGACGCTGCAGTTCCAGCTCTTTCATGGAATTCAGGCCCTGATCCTCAGCGGCTATCTGCGGCCCAATGAGCTGCTGCCGCCATTTCGCGAACTGGCCTCGCAATTACAATTGTCGCGCAACACCGTCATCCTGGCCTATCAGCGCCTGATCAGCGAGGGCTATCTGGAAACGAGGCCAGGTGTCGGCACCTATGTCACCGGCACCCTGCCGGAGCGCGCACTGCATATTCAGCAGACAACCCCCGGCACCAGCGAGAATGACGATTTTCTCGCCCGCCGCCATCCGTTTCTGTTTCACGGCGATCTGCACGAGATTTTCCCGCCGCGCCGGCTCCGGCCCGAAATCGACTTTTTCGTCGGCCGGCCCGATTCGACAAGCTTTCCCGGCAAGCTATGGTCGCGCCTGCTGACCCGCAAGATCGCCCATGGCCATGGCGGCATGACCGAATATGGCGATCCGGCCGGTCTGCCGGATCTTCGCGCCGCCATCGCCGATCATCTGGCCCCGGCGCGCGGCATAAAGGCCGACCCGGATCAGATCATCATCGTCGCCGGCATCCAGGAAGCCCTGAATCTGCTCTCGCGCCTGCTGGTGGCCTCCGAAACCCGCATCGCCATAGAAAGCCCGTGTTATCAAGGGGCCGCCTATGTATTTCAGGCCGCCAGAGCCAAGATATTGCCGGTGCCGGTCGACGATCAGGGCCTCGATGTGGATGCGCTGCCCAGCGGTCCGGTCGGGGTCATCTATGTCACCCCGTCCCATCAATATCCGCTCGGCAGCACCCTGTCGCTGGAGCGCCGCCTGAAGCTGCTGGAATGGGCCTGGGACACCGGCGCCTATATCATCGAGGATGATTACGACAGCGATTTCCGTTATCAGGGCGCGCCCCTGTTCGCCCTGGCCGGCCTCGACCGGCATGAAAGCGTGATTTATCTCGGCACCTTCTCAAAATCGATCGGCGCCGGCATCAGGGTCGGCTATATCGTCGCCCCCCATGCTCTGGCCCGGCCGCTCACCGCCCTGAAGGGGCTGCTGAACAATGGCAATCCCTGGTTGGAACAGGCGGTGCTGGCCGAGTTCCTGCACAGCGGCTCCTTTGCCCATCATCTGCGCAAGATCCGCAAGCTCTATCTCAGCCGCCGCAACACCCTGATTGACTGCCTGCATGAGCATTTCGGCGATAGCCTGATTTCCGGCGCCGAGGGCGGCATGCATATCGCCTGGACCCTGCCGCCGGGTCTGCCCGATGCCGACAAGCTCGCCGCCTGCGCCCTTGAGGCCGGCGTCGGCATTTATCCGCTCGCGGGCGGCGCCTGCTCCTTCATCGCCGATGACCATCAGCGCCGGCGTCTGCTCATGCTGGGCTTCTCCTCGGTGTCGGAGTCGAAAATCCGCGACGGCATCGGTCGGCTGGCCGGGCTCTGCGCACCGGACCGGGCCGGGGCCGCAATCGATTATGCCATCTGAGCGGCGCTGAAACCGCCGCCATCCCTGCTCCCGTACCCATTGTTTTGTTGATCTCCGGGTCTTTAATGGTCATGCGATCCGTGGTCCCGTGCCTGTTGTGGAAATGGTTCATTGCGCGGCCAAGAGGCCCGCATTCAACAGGAGATGGACAATGAGAACATTCAAACCGATTGTGTCGGGGCTGGTTGGGTTTGGCCTCAGCCTGTCCTGCACCGTGGCGGCCAGCGCCGATGAGGGGCTCGAAGCGCTGTTCGCCAATAATTGCGCCGCTTGTCACGGCATGGACCGCGGCGGCTATATCGCCCCGGCCCTCAACAAGGACAATCAGGGCGAGGTCGACCCTTCGGCCCTGGCCTATATCATCACCAACGGGGTTGACGGCACGCTGATGCCCGCCTGGAAGGGCCGCCTGTCCGAAAAGCAGATTCTGGATCTCGCCACCTATTTCACCAAGGCGCCGAAACGTGAGGTGAAATGGACCATGGCGGATGTGAAAAACTCGCTCACCGTCTATGTCGCCGATGAGAGCACCCTGCCGAAACAGCCGGTCTACGGCATCGAGAATATGGATGACCTCGTGGCGGTCACCTCGCGCGGCACCCGCGCCCGCGACACCTCGCGGGTGGTGTTCTTCAACGGCAAGAATAACGAGATCGTCGGCAGCATCCCCACCAATTATGCCCCGCATATCGTCGATTATGACCCGGCCAATGAACGCTGGGCCTATGTGAAGACCGATGGCGGACGCATCTACAAGGTCGATCTTTACTCCATGAAGGCGGTGCGCAGCGTTCAGGTCGGCTTTGGCGGACCGTCGCTGGCGGTGTCCTGGGACGGTAAATATCTGGCCGCCGGCTCATTCGTGCCCAATACCGCGGTGATCCTGAAAGCCGATACGCTGGAACCGGTCAAATTCCTCGACCTGAAGGGGGTCGATCCCGACGGCAAGATGGTCGAGGCCGATTCCGGCTCGATCACCGCCACGCCCTATGGGCCCTATTTCTCGATCTCGCTGGAAATGGCCGGACAGGTGTGGATCGCCGATCTCAGCAAGCCCGGTATTCCGCTGACCAAGATCATGAATGTCGGTCGCCATCTGCACGACTCGTTCCTGACCGACAAGAGC
>PKTQ01000042.1 GCA_002869085.1 Hyphomicrobiales bacterium
AGGTTATCGAATTTTCCCTGTTTTTCGGGCGGCACCCGCACATCGAGATTGATCAGCCCTTCGCCGTCATCTTCGCGGGTCAGAACCTCGCAATTTTCATAGAGCCAGCTCAGTTTCAGCCCCTCGGCGGCAGGCAGTGAAAAGCCGATAATGGTACTGCCCTGGCTGAGGCGCTCATCGAGCAGGGCATAAAGGCGGCCCAGCCCCTGCCCGGTGATCGAGGAGATGGGCACCCTGCCCGGCTTGTCCTCGGTCTCGGCCAACACCGCAGCCTGTTCGTCCGGGCCGAGCAGGTCGGTCTTGTTCCACACCTCAATCAGCCGCGGATCATGCTGGTCGATGCCAAGCTCGTGCAGGATTTCCATGACGTCGGCGGCCTGGGCGGCGGATTCGCCATGGGCGTAATCACGCACATGCAGAATGATGTCGGCCTCCAGCACCTCTTCCAGGGTGGCGCGGAAAGCGGCCACCAATTGGGTCGGCAGGGCGGAAATGAAGCCGACCGTGTCTGAAAGGATGATCTTGCGCCCCGATGGCAGCTCCACGCCGCGCATGGTGGGATCGAGGGTGGCGAACAGCATGTCGCGGGCCTCGACCCGGGCCCCGGAGATCAGGTTGAACAGGGTCGATTTGCCGGCATTGGTGTAGCCCACCAGGGCGACGATCGGGAACGGCACCTGCTTGCGGCTCTTGCGGTGCAGATTGCGGGTGCGCTTGACCCGCTCCAGATCCTTCTGCAGCCGGTTGATCCGGTTCTGAATCAGGCGACGGTCGGCCTCGATCTGGGTTTCGCCGGGGCCGCCGACGAAGCTGAGGCCGCCCCGTTGCCGCTCCAGATGGGTCCAGGAGCGCACCAGCCGGCTTTTCTGATAGGTGAGATGGGCCAATTCCACTTGCAGGCGCCCTTCCCTGGTGCGGGCGCGCTCGCCGAAAATCTCCAGGATCAGTCCGGTGCGATCCAGGATCTTGACCTGCCAGGCCCGCTCCATATTGCGCTGCTGCACCGGAGTGAGGTCGTGATTGACGATCACCAATTCGGTATCGACCGCATGGAGGGCAGCCTTCAGCTCGTCCATCTTGCCCGAGCCGAACAGGGTGCCGGGGCGGATATTATGCAGGGGCACGACGGCGCTGCCGGTGATGTTCAGCTCCAGCGCCCGGGTCAGGCCCAGCGCCTCATCGAGCTGCGAGCGGCTGTCACGCGACATTTCCGTCTGAGCCGGCACGGCGCCATTGCCGCGCCCGGTGCGCGGGCGAACGCGGCTGAAATCCGGGTGCAGCACATAGGCACGCGCCGGGACCGGCGTGTCATTGTGAAAGCGAACGCCCTCTCCCACGCCGCCATGGTGAGAATTTGAATTCAAACGGAATGTCCGCGCCGATGGGGATCAGTCATAAATTTCCGCATCATCTTCATCGTCGAACAATCGGATCGGTTGATTGGGCATGATTGTCGAGATGGCGTGTTTGTAGACCAGTTGCGAATGGGAATCCCGGCGCAACAGTACACAGAAATTGTCGAACCAGGTCACCACGCCCTGCAGCTTGACGCCGTTAACCAGAAAGATGGTCAGCGGAATTTTGCTTTTCCGCACCTTGTTCAGGAATGTGTCCTGGAGATTTTGCAAGCGATCAGAAGCCATTTCTTCCTTCTTTATTTTTAATTGTGACGCTTCCGCTTCCACGCCGCCCCTATTCTATCCAACAAATGGGCGATCCTGAATCGGATTCTTCCACCTTATTAGACGTTGAATGAGCCACTGACGGCAAGCATTTTGGATGCGACTTATTGTGCCACCCTGATTTGGTCGGCAGACGGGCCATTGCGGCAATGATTACAAAGCGGTGATCAGAAAAACTCCAGGCTGACGCGGAACATCTGCTCAACTTTGCGCACATCGTCCTTCTTGCTGAATATAATGATGCGATCATGGGGCTGCAACTGTGTCTCGCCGCCCGGAACGATGATTTCTTCGCCGCGGATGATGAGGCCGAAGCGCACCCCGTCCGGCAGTTCGGCATCGCGCAGGGCGGTGCCCATCAGGGTCGAGGTTTTCAGGGCTTCGGCCTCGATCACCTCGGCCTGGCCGTTCTCGATCGAATAAACCCCGCGAATGCGCCCGCGCCGCACATGGCGCAGAATGGTCGACACGGTGGTGGCGCGCGGGTTGATATGGGCATCGATGCCCAGCGTGCCGACAATGTCGCCATAGGTCTTGTCGCTGAGCAGGCTGAGCACGGTCTTGCAACCGGCCTGCTTGGCGATGACCGCCGAGAGAAGATTGGTCTTGTCATCATTGGTGAGGGCGACGAAAGTCTCGGTGGTCTCGACCCCGGCCTCGCGCAGCAATTCCTCGTCCAGAATGCTGCCATTCAGCACCACCGCCCGCTCCAGGCTGTCGGCGGTGGCCATGGCGCATTGCCGGTCGAGTTCCATCACCTTGATGCGGGCCTTTTCGTGGCGGATCTCGAGCTGGCGGGCCACATAGCGGCCGATATTGCCGCCGCCGCCGATGATGATGCTGCGTCCCGGTTTTTCCTCATGGCCGAAGGCGGTCAGAAGGCGGTTGATATGGCCGTGCGAGACAATGAGATAGGCGCTGTCGCCGGCCAGAAGCTGGTCATTGCCGCCGGGCACGAAGATCTTGCCCTTGCGCAGAATGCCGACCGTATTGGCGATCAGGTCTGGAAAGAGTTCGGTCAGCTGATTGAGCGGCGTGTCGAGGAGCGGGCAGTCCTCGTCGCAATGCACGCCGACCATGGCGACCTTGTCCTCGGCGAAGAAGCAGATTTCGAAGGCGCCGGGATAGGCCAGCGAGCGCAGCACCGCCTCGCCCACTTCCAGCTCGGGCGAGATGATGACGTCGATCGGCAGATGATCGCGCGAGAACAGATCGCGCCACACCGGCTCCAGATAGTTCTGGGCGCGGATGCGGGCGATCTTGGTGGGGATGTTGAACAGGGAATGAGCCACCTGGCAGGCCACCATATTGACCTCGTCCGAGATGGTGGCGGCGATGATCATGTCGGTTTCCTCGGCGCCGGCCTTGCGCAAGGTGTCGGGCTGGGAGCCATGGCCGACCACGCCGCGCACATCCAGCCGCTCGGCGGTATTGGCCACCAGTTCCGGCGAGGTATCGACCACGGTGACGTCGTTCTGTTCGGATGCGAGCCGCTCGGCGATGCCGAAGCCCACCTGCCCCGCGCCGCATATGAGAATCTTCATCTGTGTACCTCCCCCGCCGGATCAGGCCGGATCCTTGGCGTTGAGGCCAAGGCTTTTCAGTTTTCGGTGCAGCGCCGAGCGCTCCATGCCGATAAAGGATGCGGTGCGCGAGACATTGCCGCCGAAGCGGCTGATCTGGGCCAGCAGATATTCGCGCTCGAACACCTCGCGCGCCTCGCGCAGCGGCAGGGCGACCAGATGTTCGCCGTCCGAGCGCATGACGCTGGGAATGGAGGATTCACTCACCTCCTCGGGCAGCATGTCTGGTGTGATGATACCGTCATCGTCGGAGACCAGGATCATCAACCGCTCGACATTGTTGCGCAACTGGCGGGCATTGCCGGGCCAGTCATTGCCCTGCAGCACCGCCAGGGCCTCGTCGGAGATTTCGCGCACCGGCAGGCCGGAGGATTCGGAAAACTGTTCGATGAAGTAATGCACAAGTTCCGGCACGTCGTCGCGGCGCTCGGCCAGAGGCGGCACGTGCAGCGGAATCACCGACAGGCGGTGATAGAGATCCTCGCGGAAGGTGCCCTCCTCGATCGCTTTCAGCAGATTGCGGTTGGTGGAGGAGACGATGCGCACATCGACCTTGACCTTCTGATTGCCGCCGACCCGCTCGAAGGTCTGCTCGACCAGGACCCGCAGAATTTTCCCCTGCGTTTCCATCGGCATGTCGGCGACCTCGTCAATGAACAACATGCCGCCATGGGCTTCTTCCAGCGCGCCGATCTTGCGATCGCCGCCGGCAGGCCCCTCCTCCATGCCGAATAGCTCGATTTCCATGCGCTCCGGGGTGATGGTGGCGGCGTTGATGGCGACGAATGGGGCATTAGCGCGCGGCGAGAGCATGTGCAGATTGCGCGCCGCCAGTTCCTTGCCGGAGCCGGCGGCCCCGGTGATCAGCACCCGGCTGTTGGTGGGGGCGATCTTGCGGAGCTGGTTGCGGAGCTGGTTGATGGCCTGCGAGGAGCCGACCATGTCGAATTTCTGGCCGCCGAGGCGGCGTAATTCCCGGTTTTCACGCTTCAGGCGGCTGGCTTCCAGCGCCCGGTTGACGATCAGCAGCAGACGGTCTGAATTGAACGGTTTTTCGATGAAATCATAGGCGCCGCGCTTGATGGCCGATACCGCGGTTTCGATATTGCCGTGGCCGCTGATGATCACCACCGGCAATTCGGGATGATCCTTCTGGATGACGTCGAGCAG
>PKTQ01000302.1 GCA_002869085.1 Hyphomicrobiales bacterium
AACCGATGTGGCTGGTCGGCGCTGCACGGCATTGTGCCGGAGAGTTTGGCCGGCAATTGGCAATTGACGCTTGAATTTCTGAAAATCGTCACCGAACACTGGCCGGCGCATCTTGAGCAATCGGGCCTGATGTCGCCGATGGAGCGGCGCAATCTGCTGATCGAAGCGCGAACCAAGGCGCTTATTATGAACCCGCCGCCGGGGCCGGTAATCGCCGCCGGCTCCACCGGCAGCGTGCCGGCGACCGCCGGCCTGCTGAGGGCGGTGGCGGGCCTTCCGCAGGGTGCGGTGGTGCTGCCGGGGCTCGACCGGCAGATGGACGAGGCGAGCTGGGCGGCGCTGGGGCCGGATCATCCGCAATTCGGCATGAAGCATCTGCTCGAAGCGATCGAGGCCGGACCGCGCGGCGAGATCCCCCTGCTGCCCGGCTGCCATCCGGGGGCGGCGGCCAAGGCGCGGGAGCGGCTGATCTCCGAGCTGATGCGCCCGGCCGAGCGCACCCATCAATGGGCCGAGGCGGCCACGGCCCTGCCGCCGGAGACGGCGCGGCAGGCGCTTGACGGCATTGAGCTGATCGCGGCGGCGGATTTGGGCGAGGAGGCGCGGATCATCGCCATGATCATGCGCGGGCTGCTGGAGACGCCGGGGCGCAGCGGGGCGCTGGTTACGCCCGACCGGACCCTGGCGCGGCGGGTGGCGGCCGAGCTGGGGCGCTGGGGCATCGCGGTCGACAGCTCGTCCGGCACACCGCTCAGAAACACCCCGGCGGGAGGGTTCCTGCTGCTGATCCTCGAGGCGGCCGGCAGCAATTTCGCGCCGCAGCAGGTGCTGGCGCTGATCAAACACAGGCTGTTCCGCCCCATACCGGACCGGAGTGAGACCGCCGCCGGCGCGAGGGTGCTTGACCTGGCGCTGCGCGGCATCGGCGCCCTGCCCGGCCTTGACGGCCTGGCCGCCAGCCTCACGCGGGCCGAGCGGGAGGCCCGCACCGACCATCATGACCATCCGGCCCGGAAGCGGCTTAGGGCGGCGGATTGGGCGGCGGCGCGCGCTTTGATCCGGCAATTGCAGTCGATCTTCGCGCCCCTGGCCGGACCGGAGCCGAACACTGAGACGGCGCTGGCGGAGCTGCTGGTGGTCCATGCGGACATCGCCGCGCGGCTGAGCTGCGGCGGGGCGCCCGATGTCTGGGGCGGGCAGGACGGGGAAAGCGCGGCGGCATTCCTGGCCGGCCTGCATGAGGCGGCGGGCGGCGAAGACCGGATGAATTTAAGCGATTATGCGGCGCTGATTGATGTGCTGATGCGCGACGTGCCGGTGCGTCCGCGCCGCGGCGGCCACAAAAGGCTGTTCATCTGGGGCACCCTCGAGGCGCGGCTGATGCAGGCGGATGTGATGATCCTCGGCGGGCTCAATGAGGGGGTGTGGCCGGCGGTGACCCGGTCCGACCCATGGCTGCCACGGGCCATGCGCACCGGGATGGGGCTGGAGCCGCTGGAGCGGCGCATCGGCCTCGCCGCCCATGATTTTACCCAGTTCCTGGCGGCGCCGCGCGTTTATCTCACCCGGGCGGAAAAGGTGGACGGAGCGCCCTCGGTGCCCTCACGCTGGCTGCTGCGGCTACAGGCGGTGCTGGGCGGCCTCGGGCAACAGGACGGCGCGGCACTGGCCCCGGCCGAGCCCTGGACGGACTGGAGCCGGGAATTGATCCGCCCGCAGCGCTTCGACCCGCGCCCGGCCCCGGCGCCGCGGCCGGAAGTTGACTTGCGCCCGTCCAGCCTCAGCGTGACCGAGATCGAAAAATGGATTCGCGACCCTTACGAGATCTACGCGCTGCATGTGCTGAAACTGCAGCCGCTCGATGAAATCGCCGCCGAGCCCGACGCGCGCCATAAAGGCATTGTCATTCATCGGATTCTGCAGGAATTCGCCGAGAAGGAGCCGCCCGGCACCCTTGACGAAGGCGCGGAAGAAAGATTGCTGGCCATCGCAACCCATGTCTTCGATGAGCTGCGGGACTGGCCTGATCTGCAGGCTTATTGGCGGATCAGATTTGCCGATATCGCGGCGGAATATATCGCGCTGGAAAGCGAGGCGCGCGCTGCGGGAGTGGATATCTTCGCGGAGAAAGCCGCCACCCTGGCGATCAGCGGCCCGCACCGGGACTTTACCTTGCGCGCCCGCGCCGACCGGATCGATATCGATACCGGCGGGGCGGTGATCATCGATTACAAGACCGGCCAGCCGCCAAGCCCCAAAATGGTCGAGCTGGGTCTCGCGCCGCAATTGCCGCTGGAGGCGGCGATGCTGGCGGGCGGGGCGTTTAAGGACCTGCCGGCAGCCCGGACACAGAGCCTTGTGTATCTGCAATTGAAGGGCGGCAAGCCGGCGGTGATTCCCTCCGATATCAGCAAATCCATCGCCGCGATGGATCTGGCGGGGCGGGCGCTCGATGATCTGAAAATGGCGATCGCGCTCTATGAGCGCCAGGACACCCCCTATCTGGTGCGGCGGATGACCCAGTTCGAAAACCGCTTCACGCCCTATGACCATCTGGCGCGCACCAAGGAATGGCGGCTGGTGTCGGGCGATGGGGAGGCGCGGTGATGGGCGGGCGCGGCAAAGAGCAAAGCCCGGCGGTGAAGGCCGCCACCAAGGCGCAGATGCAGGCGGCGCAGCATGATGTGTCGGCCTGGGTGTCGGCCAATGCCGGGGCGGGCAAGACCCGGGTGCTGGTGGACCGGGTGGTGCGGCTGCTGCTTGGCGGCACAGCGCCCGGCGCGATCCTGTGCCTGACCTATACCAATGCGGCGGCGGCGGAGATGTCGAACCGGCTGTTCGCGCGCCTCGCCGGCTGGGCGGTGATGGACGATGCGGCGCTGAAGCGCGAGATTTCCCGCCTGCCCGGACTGGAGCGCGGGGTGGATGGCCCGCTGCTGCGCCGGGCGCGCAATCTGTTCGCCCATGCGTTGGAGACGCCGGGGGGCTTGAAGATCCAGACCATCCACGCCTTTTGCGAGCGCCTGCTGCACGGCTTTGCGCTGGAGGCCAATGTGCCGGCGGGCTTCACCATTCTGGATGAGCGACGCGGCCGGGAATTGCTGGCCGAGGCGACAAGGCAGGTGCTGGGCGCGGCGGCCCGGGAAGGCAGCGAAAACGGGCCGGCCTTTGCCCATGTGGCGGCGCTCATTGATGAAGGCTCGCTGGCCGAGCTGATCGGGGCGCTGGCGGGAGACCGGCAGGTGCGGGCGGCGCTGGGGCAGGAAGATGAGATTGATTCTCACCTCGCCCATTTGAGCCGGCTGTGGCAGGTGCCGGCGGACCCCATGGCCGATGACCCGTTCACCTATGCGGCCGGCGAGGCGGTGTTCGATGCCGCCGCCTATGGGGAGGCAGCCACGGTGCTGGGAGCGGGCTCGGTGAATGACCGGAAATATGCGGCGATCATCACTTCGGCGCTGCAACCGGGCTTGAGCGCAGCCGGGCGTTTCGCGCTATTGTCGGATTTATATCTCATCAAGGAGGGGACGCCGCGCGCCACACTGATCACCAAAAAGCCGGGCGAGGCGCATCCGCATGTGAAAGAATTTCTGGAAGCGCAGCAACAGCGTTTCGTGGCGGCGCAGAGCCTGCAATTGCTCGGCGCCAACCGCGCGCTGCTGCAACTCGGCCTGGCGGTGGTGACGCGGTTCGAGCAGATGAAGCGGCGGCGCGCCCTGCTCGATTATGACGATCTGATCCTGCGCACCCGGAACCTGCTGCAACGGGCCAGGGATGCGCAATGGGTGCTCTACAAGCTCGATGGCGGCATCGACCATGTGCTGATCGACGAGGCACAGGACACCAGCCCGGAGCAATGGCAGATTATCAGCGCGCTAACAGCGGAGTTCTTTGCCGGCAGCGGCGCGCATGAGAAAACCCGCACCGTGTTCGCGGTCGGGGACGAGAAACAGTCGATCTACAGTTTTCAGGGCGCCGATCCGAAGGAGTTCGGCCGCATGCAGGCGCATTTCTCGGATCAGGCCGGAACAGAAAGCTGGCGGGACGTGCCGCTCGAAGTCTCTTTCCGCTCGGCCGGGGCGGTGCTGAAGGCGGTGGATCTGGTGTTCGGGAGCGAACCGGCGGCCAGGGGACTGAGCTGGCAGGAGGGGCGCATCCGGCATGTTCCGAGCCGCGAGGCGGCCGGGAAGGTCGAAATCTGGCCGACGGAACAACCGCTTGACCAGGAAGAGGAAAAACCGTTTCCGGCGCCGGTGGACCATGTGCCGCAATGGAGCCCGGATATCCGGCTGGCGGACAGGATTGCGGCGCAGATCGAGCGCTGGCTGAAGGAGGGTACGCTGCTCGCGGCGCGCGGGCGGCCGATCCGGGCCGGGGATATTCTGATTCTGGTGCGCCGGCGCGGCAATTTTGCCGATGCCATGGTGCGGGCCCTGAAACGGCGCAGCCTGCCGGTGGCCGGGGCGGACCGGATGAAGCTCGGCGAGCAATTGGCGGTGCAGGACCTGATGGCCCTGGGGGCGTTCATTTTGCAGCCCGATGACGATCTCAGTCTCGCCTGCGTGCTGAAAAGCCCGCTGATCGGCTGTGAGGAAGACGAGCTGATGCAATTGGCGGCCCGGCGTCCGGGGAGCCTGTGGCAAGCGCTCGTCAAAGCCTGCACCGAAGAGGCGCCCTCACCTGCCCTGCGGTGCGCCCATGAGCGCCTCGGCCGCTGGAGAGAGGCGGCGGGCGGGAAGCGGCCTTATGAGTTTTATGCCGGGCTGCTAGACGGGGAGGCGCTGCGCCGCGACATGATCGCCCGGCTGGGCAGCGAGGCGGACGACCCGATGAACGAGTTTCTGGCCCAGGCGCTCAATTTCGAGCAGGACCATCTGCCCGACCTGCAGGGCTTCCTGGCCTGGATGGCCGGCGGGGAGACCGAAATCAAGCGCGACATGGAACATGGCAAGGACGAAGTGCGGGTGATGACCGTGCACGGGGCCAAGGGGCTGGAGGCGGGGATCGTGTTTCTGCCCGATACCTGCCGGAAACCCATGCCCGGCAAGAACACCCGGCTGCTGCATCTGCCCGGGGCCGAGACCGGTCTGCCGGTCTGGCCGGTGCGCAAGAATCTGGCCCCCGGCCCCCTTGAAGCGGCCCGTGAGGCGGCGGCGATGGCGCAGATGGAGGAATATCACCGGCTGCTCTATGTGGCGATGACCCGGGCGAAGGACGAGCTTTATATTTGCGGTTTCGAGACCAAGAACGGGCGCCAGAAAGAATGCTGGTATGACCTCGCGCGGGATGCGCTGGCCGGCGAAAGCGACGAGATCGCGGCCGGGACAGACGGGCGGAGCCTGCTGCGCCTTCGTTTCCAGGACGGCGGCGAAACGCCCGAGCCGGATGGGGACGGCGCGGCGCAAAGGACGGAAGCAGCGCCCGCTTTGCCCGGCTGGTTGGGCCGGGCGCCCGGGGCCGAGGCGGCGTCCATCAGCGCTCCGGCCCCGTCCGGCGGCGCGGCGGCGGGCCTCGCGCCGTTCACCGGCGGCGGGCGCAACCGTTTCCGGCGCGGCAATCTGGTGCATTTGCTGCTTGAATATCTCCCCGAGCTTGCGCCCGCCGAGCGCCGCCAGCGCGCCCGGCGCTTTCTTGCCCGGGGCGGGCGCGGCATCGATGCGGAGCAGGCCGAGGCGCTGATCGATGAGGTGATGGACATATTGGACAAGCCGGAATTCGCGCCCTGGTTCGGCCCGGGCAGCCGCTCGGAGGCGCCGTTCGCGGCGCTGGCCCCGGCCGGGGAAGACGGCGAAGCGCCGGCTGAGGGGCCGGTCTATGGGCAGATCGACCGGCTGAGCATCAGCGAGAGCGAGGTACGGATTCTCGATTACAAGACCAGCCGGCCGGTGCCGGCGGGGCTTGAGGAGGTGCCGGAGATCAACTTGCGGCAAATGGCCGCCTATCGGCGGGGAATCCGGCGGATATTTCCTGAAAAGTCCATATATTGCGCCCTGTTGTGGACCGATGGGCCGCAAATGATGGAACTGCCGCAGGCGCTGCTGGACAAGTTTGATTGATCATTGCCCGTCTTGACGAATAGATAAGCTCGTCGTAACACTCACACAGCAATCAATCAGACAGGCGCCTCGGGCGCCGTTAAACATCAGGAGTTTATGAGAATGGCTACCGAAACCGTTTCCGATGCCTCTTTCGAGAGCGATGTCCTGGGCGCCTCAGAGCCGGTCGTTGTCGATTTCTGGGCCGAGTGGTGCGCGCCCTGCAAAATGATCGGCCCGTCTTTGGAAGAGCTGGCCGAGGAAATGGGCGGCAAGATTCGCATCGCCAAGATGAATATCGACGAGAATCCGAACACCCCGACCAAATATGGCGTGCGCGGCATTCCGACCCTGATGCTGTTCAAGGGCGGCGAAGTGTCCTCGATGAAAGTCGGCGCCCTGCCGAAAGGCAAGATCAAGGACTGGATCGAAGGCGAGATCTAAGGTCACATCTGCATGTGATCGGACCTGCTCACCGGGTCCTATGATTTTCAAAAGCTTTTGGAGCGCGGTTTTGACCCGATCAGAACCGCGCTCTATCTTTTTGTTTTGATGGAAGTTCCTTGCCCGAAAACCGGCTCTGGCCTTTTTACGGAAGCGTTCCCGCCCGGCATTTTATTTTTGATCCGCCGCCAGCACCTGCCCGGCCAGATAGAGCGAGCCGGCAATGAGGATGCGCGCCGCGCCGCCCTTGCGCAGGCCGGCGGCGGTGCGGACCGCATGGGTCAGATCGGCCGCCGCAACCACGGAAAAGCCGAGCCCGGCCGCCAGGGCCGCCAGATCGCCCGCATCGGCGGCATTGTCCTCGCCCGGAATGGTCAGGGTCACCACATGGGAGATGAGCCCCTGAAACGGGGCGAGAAACCCGGCCATGTCCTTATTGGCCAGCATGCCGACGATCAGCACCAACGGCTTTGAGCTTTTTTCCTCCATGCCGGCCATGGTCTCGGCCAGCACCTGGCCGGCGGCCGGGTTATGGCCGCCGTCGAGCCACAGCTCGGCGCCTTCCGGCACCAGGCGGGCGAGCGCCCCGGTCAGGCGCTGCAGCCGCCCCGGCCAGGACGCCCCCTTCAGGCCCTGCTCCAGGGCCGGCTCGTCCATGCGGGTTGGGCCAAGCGCCCGGATGGCGGCGATGGCGAGGCCGGCATTCATGAGCTGATGGCGCCCTTTCAGCCCGGGCAGGGGCAGGTCCATGAGGCCGGACATGTCCTGATAGATCAGGCGGCCATGCTGCTCATAGACCTGCCAGTCCTCGCCGTAACGCAGGTGCCTGGCGCCGATGCGCGCCGCCTCGGCGGCCAGCACCTCATCGGCCTCCGGGAGCTGCGGCCCGGTGATGACGGGCACGTTTTTCTTCATGATGCCGGCCTTTTCCCGGGCGATGCCAGCGAGGCTGTCGCCGAGAAATTCGTGATGGTCATGGCTGATCGGGGTGATGAGGGTCAGCGCCGGTTTGGCGATAACATTGGTGGCGTCCAGGCGCCCGCCAAGGCCGGTTTCCAACAGCACATAATCGGCCGGCTCGCGCGAAAAGGCCAGCAGGGCGGCGGCGGTGGTGATTTCGAAAAAGGTGATCGGCGCGCCGGCATTGACCCGTTCGCATTCGCCCAGCAGAAGGGCCAGACTGTCCTCATCGATGGGCGCGCCCTCATCGCCGCCGAGACGGATGCGTTCGTGAAAGCGCACAAGATGGGGCGAGATATAGACATGCACCAGATAGCCGGCGGCCCGCAGCATGGCCCCGATAAAGGCCAGGGTCGAGCCCTTGCCATTAGTGCCGGCGATATGGATCACCGGCGGCAGATGATCCTCCGGGTTGCTAAGACGCCCAAGCAAGCGGAGGACGCGGCCCAGGGTGAGATCGATCCGCTTGGGGTGCAGGGCGAGCAGGCGGCTCAGAATCCGGTCGGATGGGGGCATGGATCGGGCGGCGGCGGGGGCCGGTTCAGGCCTCTTCGGCCGGTGTTTCGGCCTCGCCCCCTTCTCCTACCATTTCCGGGGTCGCCTCGGGCGGAGCGCCTGAGGGCACTTCCTTGCGCTGGACCGAGGCATCGCCGGCCGGGGTCTCGGACAGGGGCGGCAGCTTCATCGCCATACGCACCAGGCGGATGAGCTGGCCGCGCATGTCGTGGCGATGCACCACCAGATCGATCATGCCGTGATCTTCCAGATATTCGGCGCGCTGGAAACCGCGCGGCAGTTTTTCGCGGATGGTCTGTTCGATCACCCGGGGGCCGGCAAAGCAGATCAGCGCATTGGGTTCGGCGATGTGAATGTCGCCGAGCATGGCATAGGAGGCGGTGACCCCGCCGGTGGTCGGGTCGGTCAGCACCACGATATAGGGCAGGCAGGCCTCGTTCAGCATCTGCACCGCCACGGTGGTGCGGGGCATCTGCATCAGGGACAGAATGCCTTCCTGCATGCGGGCGCCGCCGGAGGCGGCATAGATGATGAAGGGGGCCTTGCGCTCGACCGCCACCTCCATGGCCCGCACGATGGCGGCGCCGGCGGCCATGCCGAGCGAGCCGCCCATAAAGGCGAAATTCTGCACCGCGATGACGGTTTCGACCCCGCCCATCAGCCCGACAGCGGCGATGACCGCGTCCTTCTGGCCGGTCTTGGCGCGGGCATCCTTGATGCGGTCGGCATATTTGCGCTGGTCGCGGAATTTGAGCGGATCGGACGGGGCTTTCCAGTCCTCGATCATCTGATATTCACCGTCGAAGGTGGTTTTGAGCCGGGCCTCGGCGGGCATTTTCATGTGATAGCCGCTGCCGGGGATCACATAGAGATTCTGCTCCAGGTCGCTGTGATGCACCATCTGCCCGCTTTCGGGGCATTTGATCCACAGATTCTCCGGCATGTCGCGCTTGCCGCCCCACATGCCTTTGATCTTGGGCAGAACATCGTTTTTGATCCAGTTCACGGGAAAACCTCGCTTATTTGGTCCGGCCGCGGCGGACGCCAGCCGCCAGTTCGGACACTTTCCGCAATACGGATGTGACGGCGTCGCCGCCATTTTGCACCGCGTTTTCAACCTCGCGCACCAGGGCCGAGCCGACCACCACCGCATCGGCATGGGCGGCAATGGCGGCGGCCTGATCCGGCTCGGTAACGCCGAAGCCGACCGCGACCGGCAACGCACAGCGCGCCTTGATCCGCGAGACCGCGGCGGCGACCGCACCGGCATCGGGGGCGGCAGCGCCGGTGATCCCGGCGATGGAGACATAATAGACAAAGCCGGAAATGTTTTCCAGCACCCGCGGCAGGCGCGCCTCATCGGTGGTGGGGGCGAGCAGGCGGATAAAATTGACGCCGGCGCCAAGCGCCGGGATGCACAATTCCCGGTCCTCCTCGGCGGGCAGATCAACGATGATCAGCCCATCGACCCCGGCCTCGCGGGCATCTTTCAAGAAACGCTCCGGGCCATAGGCATAGACCGGATTGTAATAGCCCATCAGCACGATCGGCGTCTCATCATCGCCCTCGCGGAAGGCGCGCACCATATCCAGCGTTTTGAGCATGGTCTGACCGGCAGCGAGAGCGCGCTGGTTGGAGGCCTGAATGGCCGGACCGTCGGCCATCGGGTCGGTGAAGGGCATGCCGAGCTCAATGATATCGGCGCCGGCGGCGGGCAGGCCGCGCAGCAGGGCCATGGAGGTTTCAGGCTCCGGGTCGCCGGCGGTCAGGAAGGTGACAAAGCCGGCGCGGCCTTCGGCTTTCAGGGCGGCAAAGCGCCGGTCAATCCGTGTCTGGCTCATGGCTCGATCTCCAGGCCCAGATGGCCGGCAACGGCGAACACATCCTTGTCGCCGCGCCCGCACATATTCATCAGGATGATGTGATCGGGCGGCAGATCGGGGGCGATCTTGCTGACATGGGCCAGGGCATGGGAGGGCTCCAGCGCCGGGATGATGCCCTCGAGCCGGCTGCAAAGCTGGAAGGCGTCCAGCGCTTCGGCATCGGTGGCGGCGACATATTCAACCCGTCCGGTGTCGCGCAGCCAGGAATGTTCCGGCCCGATGCCGGGATAGTCGAGCCCGGCGGAAATGGAATGGCCCTCGAGAATCTGGCCGTCATCGTCCTGCAGCAGATAGGTGCGGTTGCCATGCAGCACGCCCGGCGCGCCGCCGGTGAGCGAGGCGGCATGATCGGGCGTATCGAGCCCCAGCCCGGCCGCCTCGACGCCTAAAATCCGCACCTCCGGATCGTCCAGAAATGGGTGGAACAGGCCGATGGCGTTGGAGCCGCCGCCGATGCAGGCCACCAGGGTGTCGGGCAGACGGCCTTCCATCTCCTGCATCTGGGCCTTGGCCTCGGTGCCGATCACCGACTGGAAATCGCGCACCATGGCCGGGTAAGGGTGCGGCCCGGCGGCGGTGCCGATGATGTAGAAAGTGTCGTCCACATGGGTGACCCAGTCGCGCAGGGCCTCGTTCATGGCGTCCTTCAGGGTGCCGGAGCCGGCGGTGACCGCCCGGATATCGGCGCCGAGCAGGCGCATGCGGAACACATTGGGCTTTTGCCGGTCGATATCGGTCGCGCCCATGAACACGGTGCAGGGCAGGCCGAAGCGCGCCGCCACGGTGGCTACCGCCACCCCGTGCTGGCCGGCGCCGGTTTCGGCGATGATGCGGGTCTTGCCCATGCGCTTGGCGAGCAGAATCTGGCCCAGGCAATTGTTGATCTTGTGCGAGCCGGTGTGGTTAAGCTCGTCGCGCTTGAAATAGATTTTGGCGCCGCCGAAATGGGCGGTCAGGCGCTCGGCGAAATAGAGCGGGCTGGGACGGCCGCTGTAATGCTTGTTGAGATATTCCAGCTCATCCCTGAAGGCCGGGTCGCGTTTGGCCGCCTCATAGGCCTCCTCGAGGCTGAGGATCAGCGGCATCAGGGTTTCGGCGACGAAGCGCCCGCCATAAATGCCGAAACGCCCGTCGGCATCGGGACCGGAGCGATAGGAATTGGGGGGAGGGACTGTACTCATTTTACCTCAATCCGTTGACGTCTATCCGTCAGATCCGGCCGCCTCGAGAAAGGCCGCGATCAATGCTTCATCCTTGACCCCAGGCGCGCTCTCGACGCCCGAGGAGGTGTCTATCAGACCGGCGCCGGTGATGCGGACAGCCTCGGCGACATTGTCGGGGTTCAGACCGCCCGCCAGGCCCCAGGGCATATCTATAGACGCATCGGCCAGCAGACTCCAGTCGAAGCTGAGGGCATTGCCGCCCGGCAAAGCGTTTTTCATGCCGGCGGGGGGCCTGGCGTCGAACAGCACCAGATCGGCGGCGCCGACATAGGCACGGTGGGCGGCAATGTCACCCGCCGAGGCCACCGGCAAGGCCTTCCACACATGTACACCAAAGCGCTGTTTGATGGCCGCGATCCGCTCCGGGGTTTCGGCGCCGTGGGCCTGCACGATGCCGGGGCCCAGGACACGGATGATCCTCTCGATCTCGGCATCATCCGCATTGACCACCAGCGCCACGCTGGCGACAGTGGGCGGCACCAGCAGACGCAGTTCTCCGGCCTCGCAAAAGCTGAGATTGCGCGGGCTCGGCCCGTAGAAAACAAAGCCGAGATAATCGGCGCCGCCCCGCACGGCGGCGGTGAGCGCAGAAGCGGTGCGCAGCCCGCAGATTTTGACCTTCGGGCTCATCCGCGCCTTAGGTTGCCGATTTCGGCGGCGATGGCGGCAGCGGCGGCGGCGGGATCATCAGCGGCGGTGATCGGGCGGCCGATGACCAGGATATCAGCCCCCAGCGCCAGCGCCTCGGCCGGGGTCATGATGCGCTTTTGGTCGCCTTTGGCGGCGCCGGCCGGGCGGATGCCGGGGACGACCAGCAGAAAATCGGCGCCGCATTCGGCCTTCAGAATCTCGATCTCATGGGCGCTGCAGACCATGCCGTCCAGCCCGCACTCACGCGCAAGGGCGCCGAGGCGGCGCACATGATCGCGCACCGTGCCAGACAGCCCGAGTTCGGCAAGATCGGCCTCGTCGAGACTGGTGAGCACCGAAACGCCGATCACCCGCATCGATGCGCCGCTGTCGCGGGCGGCGGCGGCGGCGGCCTGCATCATGGCGCGTCCGCCGCCTGCATGCACATTGACGATGGCCGGCTGAAGCGGCGCCAGCGCCCGGATGGCGCTGGCCACGGTGTTGGGGATATCATGCAGTTTCAGATCGAGAAACACCGGTTTGCCGGCGGCGGCCACGGCCCGGTAGCCGGCCTCGCCGCAGGCATAGAAATATTCCATCCCGACCTTCAGCCCGCCCACATAAGGGGCGATCGCCGCAGAAACGTCCGCGGCACGGTCGATGTCGGGGGTGTCAATGGCGCAAAAAACCGGATTCTCAAACATGGGAAGGTCATACGTCATGAGGCGGGTTTTGACCAGAGGGGTTTGAGGTGAAAATCGGCGCTCAGTACTGGCGCTCAGCCCTCGCAGCCGCAGAACAGGGCATGCTCGGCCTGGCCGTCCACGATGCGGATCACCTCCCAGCCGCCGCCATAGAGCGACTGGCCCTCCAGCACGATTTCGGGCCGGTTGTCGCCGTCAATGTCGAGCACCTCAACCACCACATTGATCCACAAATTGCCCGGAAAGCGCCGGTTCTTGGTGATCAGCTCCTCCTGGATCACAATGGGGGCGGCGGCCTTGCCGGCCTCGTCCTGCCCCTCAGATGCGCCCGGCTGCAGGATCACCACCGAATAATCGCCCTTGCGCTCCTTGTTGCGGGCGGCGCGGTGGGCATTGATCAGGATATCGTCCTGGCCATCGCCGGTAAAATCCGCCGCCAGAGCCTGGGTGATGTTGATCGCCGGCTGCGCGATATCCCGTGATTTGAGATAGGCGGCCAATATGGCGCGGGCTTTCATATCGGCACGCGGCAAGCGCCTGACCGGGAATGGGGCGAGGCCCTGCCGGCCGTTCAGGCTGCGGATGGCCAGGGCCGGCTGCTTGGCGCGCAGCGGATCGAGCGCCAGGGCCTGCATCCACAGGCCGGAACAGTCTCCGCCCTCATTGCTTTGGGCCTGGGGCGTGCCGATGGCCGGGGCGACGCCGACACGCTCGCCCAGATTCTGCAGATTATAAAGCTCGCCATGTTTCAGGTCGGGGGCGATGGCGGCAGGCCCCGCCAGCTTGCCGCCGAGCCGGCCGCCGAGCAGGCAGGCCTCGCCGTCGGACGATACGCCGAGCAGCGGCTCGGGGCGCGGGGCATCGGCCGCCGCCGCCGGCGCTACCAATAGCAGCAGGGGCGATAACACAAAGATGAGGCCGCGAAGACATGACATAACAGGCGTCATCCTGACATTCACAGGGCGCGGGGCGCGGCGATCAGGCCCGTGGCAGGGCCGGCCCCGCAAGAGGATCGGTTTTACGCTTGCGCTCGTCGGCCTCGCGTTGCAGGACCCCGAGCTTGAACTGGCTGGACCTGGCGCGGCGGCGCCAGCGGTTCTGGCCGAGCCAGGCAAACATGCCGCCCAGCAGGATGCCGCAGATCAGGGCGGCGAACAGCAGCAGGTAAAGCGGCAGTTCGAACGACATGAAGGGCGGTTGGGCGGCGCTGGGATCGAGCGAGAACACCACAATGTGCCGGTTGGCCACGGACAGCAGGATCGCCGCCGCCGCCACCGGTATTCCGACAATCCAGAACAGTATTTTCCGCCACATGAGCTGCTGACTCTCCGTTTGTCGCCTGACCGGCCGAGCCGGCGGCTAGTCGCTGGTGTTGAGCCGTTCGCGCAGGCCCTTGCCGGCCTTGAAGAACGGCACATATTTCTCCGGCACGCTGACCGAAGCGCCGGTGCGCGGATTGCGGCCCTGACGGGCCTTGCGGTGCTTGGTGGAGAAGGCGCCGAAACCGCGCAATTCAACACGCTCGCGCCGGGACAGCGCCGCGGCGATCTCATCGAAAAACGCGCCGACGATCCGCTCCGCATCGCGCTGGAACAGATGCGGATTGGCATCCAGCACCTTTTGCACAAGTTCTGACTTAATCATCGCTATAACCCCCAATGTGAAAAAGAATTCCCTACCCGGCAGGGTGCCAAACTGAAAGCAGACCGTCAAGCCGGGATGATGGCCTAGCCGCGGGCAGCAAGGCCTTCAGGGCGGAAATATCGAAGCCGAGCGCCCGCGCTACCCATGATGCGGCAAATCCGGACAGGGCGCGGTCCTTCAAACTGTCGGTCTTCCAGTCCTTGATTTTGAGCTCGGCGCTGATTTTCTTCTCGTCCTGCAGCCATTGGCGGGCCTTGGTTTCACCGCCCAGGGCATCGATCAGCCCGGCTTTCAGCGCCTGTCGCCCGGTAAACATCCGCCCATCGGCGAGGCGCGCGGCCCGGTCGGCCGTCAGGGCGCGGCGCTCGGCCACCAGATCGCGGAACCATTGATAGGAATCGGCCACGGATTCGCGGGTGATTTTCAACACCTCCTCGCTGGGCTGGCGGAAGGGCGAGGGCTCGGCCTTCAAAGGACTGCTTTTCACCTCGCGATATTTGAGGCCGACCTTGTCCATCAGCCCGGTGACCTCCGGCCATTGCAGAATGACGCCGATCGATCCGGTCAGGGTGTTGCCCCGGGCCACGATGTGATCGGCGGCGATGGCAGCCACATAACCGCCTGAGGCGGCCATGGTGCCGAGCACCGCCACGACCGGTTTTTTATCCGCGACCTCCCGGATGGCTTCATAGAGGGCCTCGGAGCCGGCGGTGGTGCCGCCGGGCGTGTTGATGCGCAGGATCAACGCCTTGACCCGCTTGGATTTGGCGATTTTGCGCAGCAGTTTCTGCTGCTTGAAATCATCGGAGATGAATCCGCTCACCTTGACCCGGGCGATCTGGTCGGAGGCGGCGAGGCCGGCCTCATCGCCGCTCATCAGGGTGATGAGCGCGCCAAGGGTGACGAACAGGGCCGCAATGGCGGCCATGCGCCAAAGAGAAAGGCGGCGTCTGAGCCGCCGCCTTTCCACAATGTTCTGCGCTGATTGCGGCATGATGAGCCCTAGCCCTCATCCTCGGAATCATTTTGCGCCTTGCTGAGCGCCGCGCCGAGAATGTCACCCAGCGAGGCACCGCTGTCGGTGGAGCCATATTGGCGAACCGCCTCTTTCTCCTCGGCGATTTCCAGCGCCTTGATGGAGAGCGAGATCTTGCGGTTGGCCTTGTCAATGCCGGTGATGCGGGCATCGACCTTGTCGCCGACGGCGAAACGCTCGGGGCGCTGCTCGGAGCGGTCACGCGACAGATCGCCGCGGCGGATGAAGGCCGCCATGTCGGAGCCGCCGACCTTGACCTCGATGCCGTTGTCATTGACTTCGGCCACCTCGCAGGTAACCACCGAGCCACGGCTGATGGCGCCGAGCGAATCCATCGGATCGCCCTCAAGCTGCTTGATGCCGAGGCTGATGCGCTCTTTCTCGGTATCGACATTCAGCACCACGGCCTTGACCATGTCGCCCTTCTTGTATTCGGCCAGGGCTTCCTCGCCGGAGCGGTTCCAGTCCAGGTCGGACAGATGCACCATGCCGTCCACATCGCCTTCGAGGCCGATGAACATGCCGAACTCGGTGATGTTCTTGACCGCGCCTTCGACCTCGGTCCCCTGGGGATAGGTCTGGGCGAAGAAGGTCCACGGATTGTCGGCGCATTGCTTGAGGCCAAGCGAAATGCGGCGCTTGAGCGGATCGACATCCAGGACCATGACTTCGATTTCCTGGGATGTGGACACGATCTTGCCGGGATGGACGTTCTTCTTGGTCCAGCTCATCTCGCTGACATGCACCAGACCCTCGACACCGGGCTCCAATTCGACGAAGGCGCCGTAATCGGTGATATTGGTGACCGTGCCGGTGAGGCGTGAGCCGAGCTGGTATTTGGATTCGACCGTCGACCACGGGTCGGCTTCCAGCTGCTTCATGCCCAAGCTGATACGCTGGGTTTCCGGATTGATGCGCACCACCTGCACCTTGACGGTTTCGCCGACGGTGAGGATTTCACTGGGATGATTGACGCGCTTCCAGGACATGTCGGTGACATGGAGCAGGCCGTCAATGCCGCCCAGATCGACAAAGGCGCCGTAATCGGTGATGTTCTTGACCACACCGTCGATGACCTGGCCTTCTTTCAGGTTCTGGACGATTTCCTGGCGCTGTTCGGCGCGGGTCTCTTCCAGAATCGAGCGGCGGGACACCACGATATTGCCACGGCGGCGATCCATTTTCAGGATCAGGAAAGGCTGGGGAATGTTCATCAGCGGGGCAATGTCGCGCACCGGACGGATATCCACCTGGCTGCCGGGCAGGAACGCCACCGCGCCGTCGAGATCGACCGTGAAGCCGCCCTTGACCCGGCCGAAGATCACACCTTCGACCTTTTCATTGGCTTCATAGGACTTCTCGAGGCGGATCCAGCTTTCCTCGCGGCGGGCCTTTTCGCGGCTGAGCACCGCTTCGCCGAGCGCGTTCTCGACCCGCTCCAGATAAACCTCGACCTCATCGCCGACCTCGATGGTCGGCGCCTCGGATTCGCTCTTGCCTTTGGAATAGAATTCTTTCAGCGGGACGCGGCCTTCGGTTTTCAGGCCGACATCGATAATGACGAGATCGTTTTCAAGGGCGATCACCTTGCCTTTGACAACCTCGCCTTCGATCAGCGGGTTTTTCTCAAAGGACTCTTCAAGCAGGGCAGCGAAATCCTAGACCATCGGGGCAGTTTCGCTTGTATTCAAACCGGTCATAAATTCTCCTAACGGGTTACACTGGTTTTTCCGGCCCTCGGTTGTGTCCGAAGGTCTTCCCGCCTCCATGCCACCATGCATGAACACAGGCTGATTATGATTATTGCAAACTCCCGGGTACAAACACCAAAAGGGGCGCATTCCTCTCCACATATCCGCCCGGGGCCGCATGGCGGCCGGTGCTCGGGCGAAACTGCTTTAAGAAACGCTCCCTTCCATGGCACGGTCAATAATTGAGACGGCCATTCGGAACGCTGCTTCTATATCCAATTTTGTCGTGTCTAGCAAGTGGGCATCATCGGCGGCGCGGAGCGGCGCGTCGGCCCGGCCGCTGTCGCGCGCGTCGCGGGCGATGATCTCATCGAGAATCCTGCCCTGATCGACCTCGGCCCCGGCCAGTTTCAACTCCTCATAACGCCGGCGCGCCCGCTCCTCGGGGCTGGCGGTGACAAAGAGCTTCACATCGGCATGGGGGGCGACCACGGTGCCGATGTCGCGCCCGTCCAGCACCGCGCCGCCGTCACGGGCGGCAAAGCTGCGCTGAAAGTCGAGCAGCGCCTGGCGGACGGCGGGGATGACCGCCACCTTGGAGGCGGCGGCGCCGGCCTCGGCGGTGCGCAGATGGGTTTCGTCAATCTCGTCCATATCGAGCGCGCGGGCGATGCGGGCGGCAAAGGCCGCGTCCGCCGGATCGCCGCCCTCCTCCAGCACCCGGCAGCCCACCGCCCGGTAGAGCGAGCCGGTATCGAGAAAGGCCAGGCCGTAATGGGCCGCCAGACGCCGCGCCAAAGTGCCCTTGCCCGCCGCCGCCGGGCCGTCAATCGCAATCAGCATTTTCAAGTCTCCTCTTGGTCGATGGCGGCGCCGAGCCGGCGCATCAGGCCGCTGAAATCGGGAAAGCTGGTGGCGATCATGGCGCCGTCATCCACAATAACCGGCTTTTCGGACGCCAGGCCCATGACCAGAAAGGCCATGGCGATGCGGTGGTCCATATGGGTTTTGACGCGGCCGCCGCCGGGGATGCCCGCACGCCTGCGCCCGCGCACCAGCAGATCGTCGCCGTGGAGCTCGAAATCGACCCCATTGGCCGCCAGACCGGCGGTAATCGCCGCCAGGCGGTCGCTTTCCTTGACCCTGAGCTCGGACAGGCCGCGCAGCCAGCTATCGCCCTCGGCAAAGGCCGCCGCCACCGCCAGCACCGGATATTCATCGATCATCGAGGGGGCGCGTCCAGCCGGCACGTCGACCCCATGCAGATGCGAGAAACTGAGATGCAGATCGGCGATCTGCTCGCCGGCGCGGCTTTCGCGCGGGATATATTCAATATCGGCGCCCATTTCCTCAAGGGTGACGAACAGACCGTTGCGGTCCGGATTGATCATCACATTTTCCAGGGTGATGTCGGAGCCGGGGGTAATGAGCGCCGCTACCGCCGGAAAGGCCGCCGAGCTTGGGTCTCCCGGCACGGTGATATCCTGGGGGTTTAGCTCGGCCTCGCCCTGCAGCTCGATGCGCCGGCCGCCGCTTTCCAGCTCGGTCACGGTGATGGCGGCGCCGTAAATGGCCAGCATGCGCTCGGTGTGGTCGCGGGTGGGCCGGGCCTCGGTGATGGTGGTGCGCCCGGGCGAGCTCAGCCCGGCCAGCAGCAGGGCCGATTTGACCTGGGCGGAGGGCACCGGCACCTGATAGGTGATCGGCACCGGCATTTCGGAGCCGTGCAGGGTGAGCGGCAGATGTGTGCGCCCCTCGGGCTCGGTGCGGGCGCCCATCAGGGCGAGGGGCTCAAGGACCCGGCCCATGGGGCGGGTGCTGAGCGAGGCATCGCCGATGAACCGGGCGGCGATGTCCTGGCCGGCCACCACCCCCATCATCAGGCGGGCGCCGGTGCCTGAATTGCCGAAATCGAGCTCGCCCTGCGGCGGCGTCAGCCCGCCGAGCCCGCGGCCCAGCACCCGGACGCGGCCATCCGGCAGATGGGTGATCACCGCGCCGAGCCGGCTGAGGGCCTCGGCGGTGGCCAATATGTCGTCCGATTGCAGCAGGCCGGCGATATGGCTCTCGCCGGCGGCCAGGCTGGAGAGAATCAGCGCCCGGTGCGAGATGGATTTGTCGCCGGGCACGGCCAGGCGGCCCCGGAGCGGCCCGGCGGCGCGGGCGGATAATGGCTGTTGTGTCATGGGCAAAAGCGCCGGCTAATGATTAAGAGCAAATCTTGTGGGCCTCCTAACACACCCGTGGCCAAAGCGCCACCGGCCCGGCGCCGGCCCGGCTTCATGAATCGGCCGGATGTGATTTTTTTTGACAGCACCGCCGGGACGTGGCAATGGAAGCGCAAATGCCAGCAGGCAATGACGACCAGATAGGGATGAGAACATTGGCAAGACCAGAGCTCGGAACAAAACATGTTTGCCCCGAATGCGGCAAAAAGTTCTATGATCTGAACCGTGATCCGGCACTGTGCCCCGGTTGCGGGTTCGTGATCGAGACAGAAAACGAAACCCCGGACGAAACCGCCTTTTCCGCCGGCAGCGCCCCGGTTAGCAAAGAATCGGATTCCAACCCGCCGGAAAGCGGGGACGATTATGATGACGATGAGGCTGGGGTGATCGACAGTGATACCGACCTGGCCGATCTGTCCGACGATGACGATGTTCCCGAGGTTGAGGACGACGATGACGACGTGCTGCCGGATATCGGCATCACCAAACCCGCCGACAAGGAAGACAGTTAATCGTCCATTGAGACCATGTTTCGCTTGAAATCGGTTTTCAGGCGGAATAAAACCCCTTCGACTCATCAAAGTTCCGGCCGGAATTCGCGGCCGCGGTGGGGGCCATAGCTCAGTTGGGAGAGCGCTTGAATGGCATTCAAGAGGTCGGCGGTTCGATTCCGCCTGGCTCCACCAAATCAATCAAGAGGTTAGCTCTAAACGGCTAACCTCTTTTTTTGTGTTGGGGACGGGCTGTGAAGCCGGTATGTCGCTTCTGAGCGGTGTGAGTTCGATTGATGGCATGTCCGATCAGAAAACATATCACCAGATCATCCGCTACTTCTTCGCCTCTCCAAACCATCGTTTCATAAACGCCTGAAAGCCCGAGCGGGCCGCCACGACTTTGTCGCGGGCGGCGTCCGCATGTTCGCTCATATTGTCGGAGATGTTGTCCGTCATCTCGTCGATATCCTCCAGAACCGGGTCGATGTTGCGTTCCTTGAAGCGCTTCACCATGAGGTAAATCATGGTGAGGACAAAGCCCAGCACACAGAAAAACAGGATGTTGAACCAGGGAATCAGCAGCGTGTCCGGCCCCTTGAGGCGCTTGATCTTCACCACATTGGGGAAGATCGAAAACAGCTCGATGCGCCATCCATAATGGGTGACAGCCACCCATTGGTCTTTTTGCTGGGCCAGCGCCTGGGCCTCGGCGGTGATATTGCCGCTGTCGAACTTGAAATAGGGCGGCCAGTTCCAATTCGTGTCTTCATTGCGATAGACACGGGGGCTGCCATCCGGCCACACCGCGTTGATGAAACGCACATCCCGAGTCCAGGTCTGGTTGGTGCCGGCATCCGGCGAGGCCCAGAACCATGATGACTGACCCACATCCATGCGTTTGACATCCGTGCCGACGAGGCGAACAATGTCGCGCCCGGGCAGGGTGTAATGGGTCAGGGCGACCACAAACAGCACCGCCGGGACGGCCAGGATGATCAGGATCCATTTCAGATAAGGCTGCATGTCATGCTCCTTGGTGCCGGCCTCATAGCATCGGCATTTTATATCTCATCGCCTGCGCCCGGCTGATCCGCCTTATTTGCCGGGTCTGAGCCCCCAGGGGCCCATAAACGGCCCGTCAGCGGCCTCGTCGCTGATCACCTTGTATTCGTCGGTGCTGGTCTTGTCATCGCCGAACAGCTCCGAGCGCACA
>PKTQ01000283.1 GCA_002869085.1 Hyphomicrobiales bacterium
GATCGCCGGCCATGGCGCTAAAATCGATGGCATAGGGCTTGAGGGGCCCGGTGCAGGTAAACTCGCCCAGCATGTTGAGCAGCCATAGCCGGTCGCGGGAGCAGGCGGCATCGGCGGCGCCGGCCGGCGAGAAGGCGAGCCGGATATCCGCATCCTCTGCCTTTTGCGTCCATTGCAGTTGCAGGCCGGGCCCGGGCGGGCGGGCGCGCATGGCCGCAAGATGCTCATAAACCTGCCGCTCCTGTGCGGTGCGCGCCTCTGCTTGCGGCGGCAGGGCGATGCGCAGGCTGAAATTGAACACCGGCCGCACCAGGCGGTAATAGGCATGATCCGGAACGCTCTCCAGCGGCGGAGCCGGTTTGCCGGCCCAGGCCAGGGGCTTCAACTGGCTGGAAAACAGCCCGGCATTGGCGGTTTGCACATAGCCGGTCGCATTAGCGTCCGGCGCGGCCGGGTCATCCAGGATGGCCAGCACCGAGCCATTGCCGAGCCCGTGCAGCTCCCCGGCGGGCAGGTAAAGACCGCCCGCTTCGGCCCCTGCCCCTTTATGAGCGCGCCACTGGCGCACCCGCGCGCCCGCTTTGCGGCCGAAGACCGGCGCATCGAGATGGGTGCCCTCAAAGAGGGGCGTGACCATGCCGATCGACTGCATGGCGTATTTCTGCAGGATGCGCTGGGCCAATTGCCGATAGCTTGCAGGCTCGCCGTCGGCCAGCGCCGAGGCCAGGGTGTAGGAAAACAGGCCATATTGGGTGCGGTTGAGGCCGCGCCGGGGCATGCTGAGCTCGGGCGCCAGCTCATTGGTCTGGGCGGCGAAAAACGCCACCAGACCGCCGGCGCCGGGCTCGGCCCGGGCCGCGGCCTCCACGGGGCCGGCAGGTTCGCCCGACTCGCCGCCGACGCTGCGGGTGCGGGTGCCTCGCAGCAATGGCGCCGGAATGCCGAGCGCCTGGGGGCTGACCGAGCGGGCGGTGAAGCCGGCGGCGCGGGTCAGGGTGCCGGAATGGCAAGAATCGAACACCGCCCAGACAAAGGCGCCGCGGGCGCGGATGCGGTCAATGGCGGCGCCGATCTCGTCGTCGCTGATGGCGTTATGCACACCGGCAGCGCCCTCATCCCAGCGGCCGATATCCCGGGGCAGGAAAATCTCATCTAGCCCGTCGCTCTCCTCATTGCCCGGATTGTCCCCTGCCGGCTGCTGCGAGCCATGGCCGGCGAAATGCAGATAGATGAAATCGTCGCGCCCGGCCTGCCCGGCCAGATCCGCCAGAGCCTGCAGGATATTGGCGCGGGTCGGCGCGGCGGCGCCGTCCGAAGCCAGGGTGCGAATATCGCCTTCGGCAAAGCCGCGCTGCAACAGCACCTTGCGCATCAGGGCGACATCATTGACCGGGCCGCGCAATTGGCGGATTTCCGGCCGGTCATAGGTGGAAACGCCGATCAGCAACGCCCGGTTGGCGGCCAGGGCCGCATCGGTCAGGAGGCAAAGCGCCAGCAGGGCGGCGCAGAAACCGGCTGCAATACGCATGGGGCAACTCCCTCGGCCAAGATTGTGCTTAAACTCTAAATCCGCCACCACCGCGAGACAATGAAAATCCGCCCGCCGCGCGGCCGGGCTCACAACTGGCTGAACAGGCGATTATAGCGATCGCCGGCCTTGCGGCCCTTGCGGCCCGGCTGCATCGCCTGGCGCGAAAGCTCGTAGACCCGGCCCAGCAGGGCCAGCAGTTTCTTCTCGACCGCGTCCTGGCGCGCGGCGCTCAGATGGCGCTCGAAATGCACATTGCGGGCCAGACGGCGGAAGGCACGCACATCCTCGCGCGCATAGCCGGCGCTTTCGCGCTTCAGGATGGCCGGGGTGAGCCGGCGCAGTTTGCCGGGGCTGCGGATCAGGCGATCGATATAGGCGGTGTAGGCGCGGCGGAAACGGGGCGCGCCGCCGATATAAATCCCGTTATTACTGTCCATATAGAGCGAGCGGATATCGGCATTGAGCGAGCCCACGACCATGTCGTCGCCAACCACCCAGACCTTGCTGTGCAGGGGGTGCTTATAGCCGCCGAGGGCGCGGCGATATTCGTAATATTCGAAAGCGGCGGCGCGGCCGGGCCGGCGGTTCTGCTTCACATGGTCGAACAGGGCCGCCAGCGCCCGGCGCCCGAAATGAATGACGATGTTCACATCCGAGGTATGAATGGAATTGGTGATCACCGTCACCCGCACATGGCGGCAGTCGATCTCGCCGGTGAGCATGCGGGACAATTGCCGCAGCAGGCCGGCGGGCAGGAAATAATAGCCGTTATTGATGATGATGCGCTTCTCATTGCCCGGCCCGGCGCTGCGGCAGGCATGGGCCATGCGCTCGATCAGCAGGTCGTTGAGATGTTTGCCATGGGCGGCCTCGCGGCCGGTTTTGCTGCCATAGGCGCGGCGCGGCGAAAGCGCCAGAGCGCGGCGGAAGGGCAGGTTTTCCACATAGGCCAGCAGGGCGCCCTCATCGACCGGGAAGGAGGGCTTGCGGGCGCCGCGCGGCAGGGGCCGGTAACGGCTGCGATAAATGGCAGCATTGCGGTTCATTTTGGCAAATTCGCGGTCGATGCGGGTCTCCAGCCCCGCAGCGCGGCGGCGGAACGCAGAGGTGATACAGGCCAGCTTGCGGCGCGGCCCGGCGGCGCGGCAGGCGGAAATCGCCGCTTTCAGCGCCGGCTTGTTGACTGCAAAATCATTGGGGGCATGGGCGCGAATTTCATCAATGGACGCCACCATGGTCCGGAATGTCCACATGCGCTCAAAAGCGGCGCGCACATCCTCGCCGCCGCCGGTGAGATCGATTCGCAAATCCGTATCCTGGAATAGCAATTTGTGCTCCAGCAGGCGATTGGGGCGCATGTGATAGGGGTTTTCGATATTGCGCCCGCCCACCTGCATCATGCGGTCATCGACCAGCATGAATTTGTGATGCAGGAAATTCCACGAATGCTCCCAATCCCTGGCCGCCTTGCGAAACCCCCGGCGCGACAGGGGCAGATAGGCGCTGAGGGCGTCATAGATCGGGTTCACCACCTCGCCGTAAAACAGCGACACGAAAGCCAGCTTGAAGCGCGACGAGACCTGCTGGAACAGGCTGCCGGTGCGCGAGAGCCAGAAGGTCTTGCCGAGCAGGGCCAGCTTGCGGATCTTGTCACTGGTCAGCTTCTTCCTGGCCAGCTTGCTCTTGCCGGCGGCGATTGTGCCGCTGTCGATCTTGCCGCCCTTGAGCACGGCAAAGGACATCAGCTCGAAATCCAGGCTGTAGAAGCCGGACAGGAACAGGCCAGAGCCGGCGATATTGAGATTGGAAATGCCGAGCGAGGCGGCGGATCCGGAGCCGATTTTCTCATTGCGGAAGCTTTTTTCGACCTCGCTCAGCTTCCAGTCGCCGCATTGACGCCGGTCATGCTCGCCGCAGCCGAGCGAAACATAGGCGGCGTCCATCACCATGTTGCGGGTCGGGCGGCCATAGAGGCGCACGTCAAGGCTGCCCTTGCCGCGATTGCCCTCGCGCTCGAGCATGGAGAACAGATCGAGATGCTTGTAGCCGCTATTGTAATCCACCAGCAGCCGCACTTTGACGCCGCGCCGGGCCGCATCGATCAGGGCCTGGTTGAGCAGCGAGGAAGAATGGTCATTGCTGAAAATATAATACATGGCCTCGATGGAGCCGGTGGCGGCGCGGACCATCTCCAGCTTGCTTCGATAGGCCTGGTCATTATCGAGGATCAGGCGGGCCCTGGAGAAGGCGAGCGGCCCGGCCGAAGCGCGGCGCAGCACGGCGCCATCTCCTGAGCCATAGGCGGTGAACATCGAAACACCGCCCCCGCCGGTGACGCAGCCGCCAAGACCCAGCACCGCGACCAGCACCGCCAGCAGCATGGCAAGATATGTCGCCCGGCATTCACACAATACTCTATGCACAGCCCTTAATCCCTCAGATCGGCGCCATGATATCACATCGCGCGGCATTAGGAATATGCGCAAAATCACCCAGGGTCGAGGGTGCGGATCACCGTGCTGCCGGCGGCGCCCAGGCTCTGGCCGAGCCGGCGCGAGGGAATATAAACCGGCTGCTGGATGTCGCGGCGGCGGCGGCTGCGGCTGATGATGCTGGCCAGGCTATCCGCATCGCCAAGATCGAACAGGCGGTCGAGATAGCGCTTGACCTCGATCACCTCGATGCGGCCCCGTCCGGCGGCAGGGCCGGGCAAATCGGCATCGCGGTCGGTCAGGGCCTTCAACAATGCAAAAGAAAACAGGCCATTGCCCCTCTCGGACGGCGGGCGGGCGCGGTTGAAGGCGTAATCGGCCTGATCGAGCGAATATTGCCCGGCCTGGCCGGAGAAGAAATAATGCGCCGATAAAAGCTGATCCTGAAACTCGGCGCTCACCAGACCCGGATCGAAGGCCTCGCCATCCGATTTCCTCACCGGCACCCGGCAGGCATCGATGATCACCAGCTTCTCGGCGCTGATCTGTTCGAGCGCTTTGATGAGATCGGCGCTGGTGAGCACGTAAGAGTCCATTTCGGCGCGGGCAAGCTCGGGGTCGGTGGCATAGGTGACGAAGGCGCTGCGCCCGGCCTCACGGTTATAGGGATGGATGAAGCCATGGCCGGAAAAGTGGAACAGGAACAGATCATTGCTCAACTCCTCATGCCGGTCCCTTTCAACCAGCCTGTTGAGAGCTTGGAGAATGCCCTGGCGGGTGGCCGGATGGCCGGTGACATAAGGCTTGCTGGTGAGGCTTTTCAACTGCTCCCTGGCGCTGGCGCTACTGGGCGAGACCACCAGATCGATATGGACCTCGGAAAAATCAGATTTGACTTTCGCGCCGCCGCCCAGAGCCCGTCGCTCATAATCATCGACGAAAATCTGCGCCAGATCGAGCGCATCGTTCTGGGTGAAGGGAAGATCGTAAGAGCTGAATTTATGCTTGGAGACGCCGATGATCACCGCCCAGAGCCGCCTTGGCTTTGGCGGGGCGAGATCGCCCTTCCAGACCAGCGCATGGCAGCGATTGCGCTTGCCGTTCAGCTCGAAACAGATATGGACGGCGCGGCGGCTGCGGCGCAGCACATCGGGCAGCACCACGCCGAGATCGAGGCGCATTTTTTGATCGAGCATAATCGGCGTTTCGGCGCCGAGACGCTGGCCGCCAATGCGTTTTTCCAGCAGCACGCCGCTGCCGGAGCGGATTTGCAGGCGGGCCGGCCAGCGCTCAAGATCGCCTATTTCCAGGCTGAAACGCACAATATTGTCGCTGATGCCGGACATCTCGGCCGGGCCGAGCAC
>PKTQ01000168.1 GCA_002869085.1 Hyphomicrobiales bacterium
AACTGGTGCCGCTGGAGCATGATGAGCTTGAGCTCATCGCCGAGATTTTCAGCGCTTTGCTCGGTTAGTTTTCAGCCGATCACACCCGCCCGCTCCATATTCTTAGTGATAATCGGCACCGGCCCGCGCCCCCGCCCGGGCACGAGAGGGAGTATGACCTAAGGGTGTCGGGCGGGGCAGCGGGCCTTGCATATTGTTCGCCGGTTCTGTCCGCCTCTAGCGGTATTTCCAGATATGCCATTGCTCGAACAGCCGCTTGGCCCAGTGCAGAATGCGCATCTGAGGCAGCATGATCGAGCGGCGTTCGCTGCGCCAGACCATCGAGCCCCGGTTGAGGCTGTCGATGATGCACAAAAGCTCGGTCTTGAAGGCGCGTTTGGGCGGCTCGCCCTTCAGCCCGGCATGGAGATTGACCGCCGCGGCCCGCGCCTGCAACTCGGCCATATGGGCCTGTTTGGGTTTCCAGTCCGGGCCGGGATAGCTGCCGGCATCGCCGGCCACATAGACATGCTCGAAACCTTCCACCCGGGCATAGGCGTCGGCGCGGATCATGCCGCCCTCCGACAGGGGCAAGCCGGCGCCGCCGAACCAGCTATTGCCGGTCATGCCCGGCATGAACAGAATGAGATCGGCCTTGAAGCTGCCGCCCTCGGTGCGGACCTCGTGCGCGTCAAAGCCCTTCAGCTTGTGGCCGATATGAATTTCGATGTCATGATCAGCCATGCGCTGCAACAGCCGGTCCACCGCCTGCTCGCCGAGGCGGATACCGGGCCGGGGCGCCGGGCAGAAGAACACCAGCTTGAATTTGGAGCGCCGCTTCTCGCGCCGCAACTGCTTGTCGATGCCGAACAGGAACTCGAACATCGGGCCGCCGCGCATGGCCGAGGGCTCGTTGGGGTTGCCGGAAAAGCCGCAGGCGATGGTGCCGGAGGCAAGCCCCTGCAGCCTGGTGCGGATGGCCTCTCCCGCCTCGATGCCTTCGCAGGGGGTGATGGCATGTTCGATGCCGGGCAGCTTCTTGATGAAGCGACCGCCGCAGGCGATGATCAGGCCGTCATTCTCCACTTCGCCATTATCAGTCACCACCACGCGCCCGCCCTGTTTCAGCCCGGTGGCCGAACCCCAGTGATAGCGGATATGCAGGCGCTCGAAGAAATGATCCAGCGGCACCCGGATATCGGACGCCTTGCGCAGACCGGAAGGCAGCCAGATCAGGCTGGGCAGGAACACAAACTCGGCGCGCGGCGCAATGAGGGTGATTTCGGCATGGCCATCCTTCTGGCGGTATTTCTCCGCCGCCGCCAGCCCGGCGAAACCGGCGCCGATAATGGTGATTCTGTTGGTCAATTCCCTGAGCCCCCGCTGAGTTGCCGCCGCATGCTATTTTGAACTGGCGCCAATATGGCGATTTCGCTGTCCAATAACCAGATGCTTGTTTGGAATTTGTCGAATTGAAGCAAGCCGTCGCCCGTGCGGGCTTGTTCTGTACATCGCCCGCCCTGTCTGCTATCGAAATATGCAAATCTGCGGGGGGCGCGCGGCGCCCGTATTCCGAGCCTAGGGAGGCCTGAATGAGACCCCGGTTGCTTCAGCTTGCCGGATATAGTGTGGGGCTGCCGCTCCTGGCGGCGGGGCTGTTGTCTGCCGGAGAGGCCTGGGCCAGGGTGGATAGCGGGTCCAAGGAGATGAGCGCCTATCGCAGCATGATGGCCCGCAATTGCCACATCCGGCCAAAAAGCACCGGGAATGGCGGATCGGTGCTGGTCCAGAATATCCGGCTGTCCGAGCAATGGATTCGCATCCGTCATGTGCAGAAGGGCTGGAAAGGCTGGGTGCGGGTGCATGCGGTGTGCCGGGTGCCGGGCGGCACCGCCTGGGGCTATGCGGACCTGCAATTAAAATCGGGCCAGATCAAATGCGAATCCGAAAATTGGGACAGCATGATCGCCCCCCTGCCCAGCCTCGAGCGCTGACACCCGCCCGGCCGTTCCCATTGAAAAGCTGTGTTTCCGATGCCGGCAGCCGGCAACCAGCGGAAATTGAATTTTCACTCGACAAAAGCCAGCGCCTGAGGCAGCATTCCGGTCTTTGGTCTCTGCTGTGGGACATGGTAGGGTTGGTTGGAATTTCATAGCAATCGCGTAATGAGGGGGGAGTAATTCATGAGCGATACGGTCAAATATAATTTGCCGGATGAGCGCATTCCCAAATTCTGGTACAATATTCAGGCGGATCTGCCCAAGCCCTTGGCGCCGGTGCTGAACCCTGGCACCGGCCAGCCGATCGGCCCGGACGATCTGGCGCCGCTGTTTCCGATGGATCTGATCCTGCAGGAAGTCAGCCAGGAACGGCAGATCGAGATCCCGGGTCCGGTGCGCGAGGTCTATCGCCAGTGGCGCCCCTCGCCGCTCTATCGGGCGCGGCGGCTGGAAAAGGTCCTCGATACGCCGGCCAAGATTTATTACAAGAACGAAGGCGTCAGCCCGGCCGGCAGCCACAAGCCCAACACCGCCGTGGCCCAGGCTTTTTACAACAAACAGGCCGGGGTCACCAAGCTCAGCACCGAGACCGGGGCCGGGCAATGGGGCTCGTCGCTGTCCTTCGCCGGGGCGCTGTTCGGCCTTGATGTGATGGTCTATATGGTCAAGGTCAGCTACAATCAGAAGCCCTATCGCCGGGCGCTGATGGAAGCCTATGGCGGGCATTGCGTGCCCTCGCCCTCGGACCTGACCGAAGCGGGCCGGCAGATTCTCAAATATGACCCGGACAGCCCGGGCAGCCTCGGCATCGCCATTTCCGAAGCGGTGGAAGTGGCCGCCACCAGCGACGACACCAAATATGCGCTTGGCTCGGTGCTGAACCATGTGCTGCTGCACCAGACGGTGATCGGCGAGGAAGCCATCGCGCAGATGGAAATGGCCGGCGATTATCCGGATGTGGTGATCGGCTGCGCCGGGGGCGGCAGCAATTTCGGCGGCATCGCCTTTCCGTTTATCGGCGAGGGCCTGCGCGGCGGGCAGAAAGTGCGGGCGATCGCGGTTGAACCGGCCGCCTGCCCGACCATGACCCGCGGCAAATATGCCTATGATTTCGGCGATACCGGTCATCTGACCCCGCTGATGCTGTGCCATACGCTCGGCAGCACCTTCATGCCGCCTGGCTTCCATGCCGGGGGCTTGCGCTATCACGGCATGGCGCCGCTGGTCAGCCATCTGATCGAGCTGGGCGAAATCGAGCCCCGCGCCGTGCATCANCCGGCGCCGGAATCGACCCATGCGGTGCGGGTGGCGATCGACGAAGCCCTGCGCTGCAAGGCGGAAGGCAAAGCGGAGACCATCCTGTTCAATCTCTCCGGTCATGGTCATTTCGACATGGCGGCCTATAGCGATTACATGGCCGGCAATCTTGAAGATCAGGATTATGACAAGGATGCCCTGGCCAAAGCCCTCGCTGAGTTGCCCCAGGTTGCGGCCAAATAAACACATTAAAAAAAGGGGGGTGACGGCACTGCCACCCCCCTCTGCCTTTGATCTGGACAAACATGACGATCCTGCCCCGTGACGCGATGCGTCTAGGGCGCGGGGATGTTTTATGCTAAAGTGGCAGGAGTGAATGCGGCGCGGGTCCGGGGGGATTGACACCCATCTGAACACTGAAATCCTCGAGCGAGGTCCGGGTAGAGCAGCGGATTGAGGCGGCATCCGGCAGCGGCGGGGCTTTGGGGGCGAACCGCATGTATTTTTGGCGATTTGTTTTAGTTATGATCTATCAGGATTGATGCGATGAGCGAAGACAATGGTGAAGTCACCACCCAAGAGGTGAATGACAGGTTCAATATTCTGGTCTGCATCGACGGATCGGAAGAGAGTTTTCGCGGGCTGCATTACGCGATCAAATTCAGCCTGGATCATGTGGATACGGATATTTCCCTGCTCTATGTGCGCGCCGAGGGCCTGGCGGAGCGTTCCAGCGGGCTGAATATGAAGATCGCCCGGGAAAACCTGCTGGAATGGGATATCGAGCTGCCCGGCCTGCAGGCGCTGAAAGTTGCCCGCGACATGCTGGTGGAAAGCGGCTTTCTGGGCAAGGAATGGAACGGCGAGGATATCACCAAGAAATTCCGCGGCACCCGCTCGGGCGATCATATCGTCAAATATACCAGCAAGAAGACCGACCAGCATATTTCGCTGATCGTGCGCGAAGCGAGCTCGGTGCTGGCCGGCATCCTCGATGAGGGCCATTTCTACGAATATGACATCATCATCGTGTCCGCTTCCGAAGGCAGCGCGACCGGGGTCGGCCATATCGACACCTATACGGCGATCGGCGTGGCGACCGAGCATGACGGCACGGTCATTCTGGTGCGGGAGCTGGAAGAGGGCCATGGCCATTTCGTCTGTGTCGAGGATACGGAAGTCTCGATGGAGATGGTGCGCAAGGACGCATTAATGGCCCGGCGCTGCAATTGCCCGATCTATCTCATGTCGGTAGCCGAGGACGAAAGCGGCCTCGAGCGCGCCAATCATGCGCTCGACTGGGCCGAAAAAGTGGTCGAGGAAACCGGCGGCGCGGTGGCGGAGAAGATCGCCGAAGTCGGCGATCCGGTGAAGCGGATCATCGAGCGCGGCGGCAAGCATTCGCTGATCGTGATTTCGGCCTCGGAGAAATCGAAGCTGAAACGCATGTTCCTCGGCAGCGTGTCGCACTCGGTTCTCAAGCGGGCCAAAAACTCGGTGATGATCGTCCGCTAGCGCCCGTCACGGGCCGGCCATGCCGGCACCCGCCCGCACAGGCGCGGGAAGGGTCATGAAACTGTTACGTCAATCTGCTTGAAAGCTCGCATAAGCCGCCCGGAGACCGGAGCGGCCATGCACGAA
>PKTQ01000221.1 GCA_002869085.1 Hyphomicrobiales bacterium
CAAGACCTTCTCCACCCCCCATGGCGGCGGCGGCCCCGGCGCCGGGCCGGTGGTGTTTTCCGAGGCGCTGGAGCCCTTTGCGCCCCTGCCGCTGCTGCGCGAGCGGGACGGACGCTACACGCTCATCGAGCATGAGGCCGATGCGGACGGGGCCAGCCCCTTCGGGCGCATGGCGGCCTTCCACGGCCAGATGGGCATGTTCACCCGGGCGCTCAGCTTCATGCTCAGCCATGGCGGCGACGGCCTGCAACAGGCGACCGAGGACGCGGTCCTCAACGCCAATTATCTGCGTGCCGGTCTCAGCGATGTGATGAGCCAGCCCTTCGGCGACCGGATCTGCATGCATGAAGTGCTGTTCGACGACCGCTTCTTGAAAGGCACTGATGTTTCCACCCTCGATTTCGCCAAGGCGATGATCGATGAGGGCTTTCACCCGATGACGGTCTATTTCCCGCTCGTGGTGCATGGCGCCATGCTGATCGAGCCGACCGAATCGGAATCGAAAGCCTCCCTCGACCAGTTCATCGCCGCCCTTGGCGGGCTGGTCCGTGCCGCCAAGGCCGGCGAGGCCGAGCGCTTCCATCAGGCGCCCATTTACGCGCCGCGCCGCCGCCTCGACGAAACCCGCGCCGCGCGCGAGCCGGTTCTGGTCTATCGGCCGGCCGGGCAGGAGACAGAGCAATGAACCGGAGTCTGACCCCCATCGCCGTCCCGCTTGCCGCCGCCCTGCTGTGGCTGGGGCTCACCGCCGGCGCCCAGGCCTATTCCGGCGAAGTGCTGAGAGTGTGCGGCCTCGACCCTTATGGCGATAATTTCCTGTCCCTGCGCAGCTGCGGCTCCAGCCGCTGCCGCGAGATCGGCCGCCTCGGGCCCGGCACGCAAGTGCTGACCCTCGAGCCCTATGGGCGCTGGCGCGAGGTGCTGCTGCAGGCCTATCGCGGCGATAACAATTTCAGCGGCGGCCGCGGCTGGGTGTTCGGAAAATATCTGTGCCGTTAAACGCCTGGGGCAAAAGGCGAGGGGGGCGTCATGAAATGGATTGAAACCGTGTTTGAGGCGCTGTTGTGGAACAGCCGCTTCATCGTCATCATTGCCGTGCTCGCCAGCCTGGCCACGGCGGCGTCCATGTTCTTCATCGCCTCGGTGGATGCCTATAATCTGGTGTCCCATCTCGGCGATTATCTGGCCGGAGACCTCAGCATCGCCGCCCGCAAGGCGATGCGGGCGCAGACCATTACCCATGTGGTGGAAGTGGTGGACGGTTATCTGCTCTCCACCGTGCTGCTGATCTTCGCGCTCGGCCTCTACGAGCTGTTCATCAGCCCGATTGAGATCGCCAAGGGTTCCGAAACCTTTGCCAAGATTCTGATCATCAACGATCTTGATGATCTGAAGAACCGGCTGGTCAAGGTGATCCTGATGATTCTGGTGGTCAATTTCTTCGAGCATGCCACCAGCATGAAATTCGACGAGCCGATCAAGCTGCTCACCTTTGCCGGCGGCATCGCCCTGATCGGCCTTGCGCTCTATCTGTCCCATGCCAGCGAGGGCGCCGCGAAAAAATCCGGCCCCGCCTCCGATCATCACGGCTGACCCGGCCGGCCCGAGGCATCCGGCCCGGGCGCTCGGCGCGGCTGTTCTGCCGGACATATTGCAACCATAACAAGGTAGAACTCGCGTAATTGTTCTACTTATAAGATGGATTTAACCAAGTCTCTTTAAGAAAAAAACATACATATTGTGGTAAAAAATAACACTATTAGCTCGACAATAGGTTGTATTCGATAAAAAGAACGGGTCGCAATGCACACATTATACGCCACAATAGGATCGGGGAATTGTTACAAGGCGCATCTGGTGATGATGCAGCTCAAGATTGCCTATCGCACCGAGATGATCGACGTGCTGAAGGGCGAGACCCGCCAGCCCCGCTACCTCGCCATCAACCCCAATGGCACCGTGCCGTTTCTGTGCCTGGGCGACGGCCGCACCATCGCCGAATCCAATGCCATGCTCTGGTATCTGGCCGCCGGCAGCCATCTGGCGCCGCAATCCAATTATGACCAGGCCATGGCGGTGCAGTGGATGATTTTCGAACAGACACGCCTTGAGCCCAATATCTCGCCGGCGCGTTTCTTCACCACCATCCTGCCCGAGCACCGCGAGGAAAAAAGCGCCGAGATCGCCGAATGGCAGCGGAAGGGTCATCAAGGCCTGGTCTTGCTCGATGCCCATCTCAGCAAGCATGATTTTATCGCCGGCGATCGCTATTCCATCGCCGATATCGCGGTCTATGGCTACACCCATGTCGCCGGGGAAGGGGGCTTCGATCTGTCGGCCTATCCCGGGGTCATGGCCTGGCTCGACCGCATTGCCGCCAACCCCGATCATGTGGGGATGAATGAGGTTTCGGGCGCCTCCGTGCCCAAGGCCCGCTATCGCCGGGTCGGTGTCAAATGACCAAGCGCCGCCATAAATCGAAAGACCGGAGCGAGGATTTCAGAGCGCTCAGATGCGATCTCGCCGAGCATTATCTGGAAGACCTGAAAACAGCTCTGTGGATTTTCGATATCGACCGCTCCCGGGTTGTCTGGGCCAACAAGGCGGCGCTCGGCATCTGGAAGGCCGACTCGCTCGATGAACTGGTGGCACGCGATCTCAGCGCCGACATGTCGGTGACCGTCGCCCAGCGCCTGCGCCAGTATCAGGAGGATTTCATCGCCCATGATGCCTCCTTTACCGAGTTCTGGACCCTCTATCCCGAAGGCGAGCCGACCACATTGGACGTGGTGTTCCGGGGCTACCGCCTGGAGAACGGACGCATGGGCATGCTGTGCGAGGCTCTGCGCCAGAGCGAGGACACCCCCGAGGCCCTGCGCAGCGCCGAGGCATTGCTGCACACATCGGTGATGATCTCGCTCTATGACATGAGCGGCGAGCCGCTCTACTGCAATCCGGCGGCCCGCGCCTCCCATTTCGACGCCACCGTCAATGTGTCCCGGCGTTTCGTCAACCAGGATGATTATCACAGCCTGGTGGATCAGTTGAACCAATATGGCGGTTGCCGCCGGTCGGTCAGCGTGCGCACCACCGAGGGCATTCGCTGGCACGAAATCACCGCGCGCGAATGCCTCGATGCCGCCACCGGCGGGCGGGCCTTCCTGTTCAGCGAGATCGATATTTCCGACCTGAAGGAAACCGAACAGCGGGTGCGCTATCTGGCGGTGCACGACATGCTGACCGGGCTGCCCAACCGCAATTACATCCAGTCGACCTTGCCCGAACAGCTCAGATCCGCGGCGATGACCGGCGAGGGCATTGCCTTTCTCATTGTCGATCTGGATCATTTCAAGACCATCAACGACACGCTGGGCCATGCCGCTGGCGACGAATTGCTGATCCAGGTCGGCAATCGCCTCAAGGTCTTTACCGGGGAGCGGGGCACCGTTGCCCGCCTCGGCGGTGACGAATTCCTGATCTGTCTGCAAGGTTTCAGCGATTTCGGCAAGGTCGAGAGCTTCTGCGAGGACCTGCTCGGCCAGTTCAAGGACGAGGTGCGGATCGAAAACCGCAAATTCATGGTGACCATGAGCATCGGCGTCAGCCGTTTTCCCGAAGATGGCCGCGACCTCAGCTCCC
>PKTQ01000121.1 GCA_002869085.1 Hyphomicrobiales bacterium
CAAGATAGAGGAGCCCAATTACCGGGTCAAACCCGGAGATGCCATCGCGCTTGACGTGCCCCCGGCCGAGCCCGCCGACCCTGTCGCCCAGGACCTGCCGCTCAATGTGGTCTTTGAGGATGAGCATCTGATCGTCATCGACAAGCCCGCCGCCATGGTGGTGCATCCCGCCGCCGGCAACTGGACCGGTACCCTGGTGAACGCCCTGCTGCACCATTGCGCCGGCAGCCTGTCCGGCATTGGCGGCGTGGCCCGCCCCGGCATCGTGCACCGGCTCGACAAGGACACCAGCGGCCTGATGGTGGTGGCCAAAACCGACGCCGCCCATCAGGGCCTTGCCGCTCAATTCGCCGATCATGGCCGCACCGGCCCGCTGGAGCGGGCCTATCTCGCCCTCGTCTGGGGCGCGCCGCGCCCGGCCAAGGGCCGCATCGACGCCGCCCTGTCGCGCCATGGCACCAACCGGCTGAAGCGCGCCGTGGTCACACAAAACGGCAAGCATGCGGCTACAAATTATAGAATTCTGGAAATCTATAATGCTGAGGGCAATGTGCCACTCGCCAGTCTGGTGCGCTGCGAGCTGGAGACCGGCCGCACCCATCAGATCCGGGTGCATATGGCCCATATCGGCCACCCGCTTCTGGGCGATGCGCTCTATGGCAGCGGCTTCGCCAGCCGCGCCGCCCGCCTCGACGGCCGCTCCCAGGCGGCGCTGCGGCGCCTGAACCGCCAGGCCCTGCATGCCTATGTGCTCGGCTTCGCCCATCCCGTCACCGGCGAGCCGATGCATTTTGAAAGCCCGCCGCCGCGCAAATTCGCCCGCCTGATCGAAATGCTGGCCAAATACAGTTAGATTTGTAATAATACTAATGCACAGTTAACATATGCCTCTTTTCCGCCACAACCGAATGCTTATATAAAGGCCTTGCCGGTTTGTCCGGCACCAGGGGCAAGACAGGGAAATCAGCATGGCGCGCAACAATCTACCCAGCATATCCGCCGATACCGGCCTCAGCCGTTATCTGGACGAGATTCGCCGTTTTCCCATGCTGCAGCCCCAGGAAGAATATATGCTGGCCCGCCGCTGGGTCGAGCATGAGGACAAGAACGCCGCCCATCAATTGGTGACCTCGCATCTGCGCCTGGTGGCCAAGATCGCCATGGGCTATCGCGGTTATGGCCTGCCGATCGGCGAGGTGATCTCCGAAGGCAATGTCGGCCTGATGCAGGCGGTCAAGCGGTTTGATCCGGAAAAGGGCTTCCGCCTCGCCACCTATGCCATGTGGTGGATTCGTGCCTCGATCCAGGAATATATCCTGCGCTCCTGGAGCCTGGTGAAAATGGGCACCACCGCCAGCCAGAAGAAACTGTTTTTCAATCTGCGCAAGATCAAGGGGCAGATTCAGGCCCTCGAAGACAGTGAATTGCATCCCGATCATGTGGCGCATATTGCCGAGCGCCTGGGCGTGCCCGAGGTTGATGTGATCTCCATGAACCGCCGTCTGGCCGGCGACACCTCGCTCAACGCCTCCCTGCGCGACGACAGCGAGGGCGAATGGCAGGATTGGCTGGTGGAGGAAAGCCCCGACCAGGAAACCCAACTCGGCGACAATCAGGAGCTGAGTCAGCGCCGCGCCATGCTGGCCAATGCCCTGAAAAACCTCAATGAGCGCGAGCAGCGCATCTTCACCGCCCGCCGGCTCAGCGAACCGGCCCTGACCCTGGAGGAGCTCAGCTCTGAGTTCGGCGTCAGCCGCGAGCGCATCCGCCAGATCGAAGTGCGGGCCTTTGAAAAAGTGCAGGAAGCCGTGCAGAAAGAAGCGAGCGAGTCCCTGCCGGGCTGAACGCCGCCGCCCGCACCCCGCAAAGGCCTGTTTCAGCGCCCTTCCATCAGCCGTGTGATGCGCCCGACGGTGATTTCCATTTCATCTGCAAGACCGCTTTTGCCGGGCGCATCGGCGCGGGCCTGCTCCAGCGGCGCCGCCAGGCCGGCCCGGTAGAGCCGCCGGTGAAACCGCTCCACATCCCGCGCCGGGCTGATCAGACCGGCCGACACCAGCGGCCGCAGCGGCTTCAACCCCGGCAGCCGCCCCGCCAGGCCGAGCCCGAAAGTCGGGCTGCGCGGCACCGGAAACACATGCACCGGCTTGCCGGTGGCCGCCGCTTCGGCCAGCATCGAAACACTGTCCCCCGTCACCACGAACTGATCGCACAGCGCCAGCATCGCCTGATAGGGATTGTCCGCGCCAGGGGCAAACGGATAGATGTTAGCGCATTCAGGCGCCCCGGCGGCAAAGCCCGTCAGCGCCGCCGCCTCGGTGCGCGGCCCGCCGGCCGCCATGAGGCTGCCCGCCCCGATCCGCCGGACGAGCCGGGCCGCGCCTTTGCCAAGCTCGGCCCCCGCCGCGCCGCCGAGCCTCAGCGGCCAGCGGCTACCCCCCAGCAGCACGCCGATCAGCGGGCGCGGCAGGTCCTGCCAGCGTTCCCGCCAGACCCCCGGTTCGGGGGCCGGGCCGGCGCTGCCCAGCGGCAGCAGATTGTGCAGCACATTGCCGGCCTCCGGCAGGGCGTATTGCGGCGTCGTCACCACCAGGTCGAACAGGTTCAGCGGCGCCCGGGGCCGCCCGATCTGCACCAGCCGGGCCCGCCCGCCCGATCGCGCCCTGATCCATCCGGCAATGGGCACGCTGCGCCGCCCGACCCCGATCACCAGATCCGGCCATGGCCCGTCCGCGATCTCGCGCCGGCACGCGGCGGTCAGCGAAGCCGTGCTCGGCCCCAGCAGGATATTGGGCAGCATATAGAGCCGGTTATAGTGCAATTGTTTCAGCGCGCATGGCCAGCCCAGCGCCTCGGCCACCGCCCCGGCCAGCGCCCGCACCTGCTGATTGTCGCCATGGCGCGCCCCCAGCAGCCCCCATATGCGGGGCGCCGATGTCGAAGGCGCGCTCATGAATTCGCCGCCCCATCCCGCCGCTGAAAAATGAACGGCAGATGAACGCCCGGTTCAAACCGGGTACAGACTGTTTGCGATATAAATGCACTCATCAGCAACTCTTATAGGGACTAATCACCGAAGCCAATACCGCAAAATGTCTTGCTATCGCCTTATTCCCGATGCAGGATTATAGCAACCGGATGACTTCACCGCTGACTTCCATCGCAGACTTCCATCGCAGACAAGAGGCAAAACAATGACCAACAAACTCACCGCCCAAGTGACCGCCTTTTCGGCGGCAGCCCTGCTCGCAGCGGGCCTCACCGTGGCCTCGACCGAAACTTCCCAGGCCGCCAGCAAAACCGGCAACTTCCTGCTCGGCGCCGCCGCCGGCGCCGCCGGCCTCGCCATCCTCGGCCATGCCGCCAAGCGCCGCCGTGAGCGCGTCTATTACCGCGCCCCGGCCCGCCGTTATTACGCGCCGCGCCGCTATTATGCGCCGCGCGCCATCTCCAACCCGGAAACCCGCCGCATTCAGGAAGCCCTGAACATTCTCGGCTTCAATGTCGGCGCCGTTGACGGTGTTGCGGGCGGCGCCACCCGCGCCGGCGTGTCCGGTTTCCAGGCCTCGATCCAGCAGCCGGCCACCGGCTATCTGACCGAGATGCAGAAAGGCGTTCTGTTCCAGAGGGCCCAGGCCGCCATGACCGGCGCCCCGGCACGCTCGCCCTATCCGGCCGCGGCTCCGGCTCCGGCCCCGGCAGCCCCTCCGGCTCCGGCTCCGGCCGGCGCAGCGGGCTACAACCCCTATAACGCCCCGGCTCAGCCCCCGGCAGCCGCTCCGGCGCCCGCCGCGCCTCCGGCCACCGCATATAACCCCTATGCCTCGGCCCCGGCTCCGGCCGCGCCCGCTCCGGCGGCCCCGGCGCCCGCTCAATAGGCCAGGGCTCCAGGCAATAGAAACGACAACGGGCGGCCACTGGCCGCCCGTTTCATTTGCTGTCCCGTCTGTAAGTCGCGCCTGTAATAAGGGATATCAGTCCTCGAACGGATCGCGCACCAGAATGGTGTCCTCGCGTTCCGGGCTGGTGGACAGGATCGCCACCGGCGCCTCGATCAGCTCTTCCAGATGGCGCACATATTTCACCGCCTGCGCCGGCAGGTCGGTCCATGAACGCGCCCCGTCAGTGCTTTCCGACCAGCCTTCCAGGGTCTCATAAATGGGCTCGACCCGCGCCTGCTCCCCTTCCGAGGCCGGCAGATAATCGATCTCACGCCCGTCGAGGCGGTATTTGACGCAGATTTTCAGCTCGTCCAGCCCATCCAGCACATCGATCTTGGTCAGGGCGATGCCGTCAATGCCGTTGACCTTGATCGACTGGCGCACCAGCACCGCATCGAACCAGCCGCAGCGGCGCGAGCGCCCGGTAACGGTGCCGAACTCATGGCCGCGCTCACCGAGCCGCTGGCCGACCTCGTCCTCCAGCTCGGTCGGGAACGGCCCCGAGCCGACCCGCGTGGTGTAGGCCTTGGTGATGCCGAGCACGTAATCGATCGACGACGGCCCCATGCCGGTGCCGGTGGCGGCATTGGACGCCACCGTGTTGGACGAGGTCACGAACGGATAGGTGCCGTGATCGATGTCGAGCAGCATGCCCTGGGCGCCCTCGAACAATATGCGCTTGCCGGCGCGGCGCTTTTCATCGAGCAGCTTCCATACCGTGTCGATATAGGGGGTGATCTGCGGCGCGATTTCAGCGATTTCGGCTGTGACCGCCGCCGCGTCAAGCTCGGCTTCTCCCAGCCCACGGCGCAGGGCGTTGTGATGCATCAGCATCCGTTCCACCTTGGCCCCAAGGCTCGGCAGGTCGCGCAGATCCTGCGCCCGGATCGCCCGGCGGCCCACCTTGTCCTCATAGGCCGGGCCGATACCGCGCCCGGTGGTGCCGATCTTGCCCTTGCCGGCCGCCACCTCGCGGATATTGTCGAGCTCGCTATGCAGCGGCAGGATCAGAATGGTGTTTTCGGCGATGCGCAGATTGTCCTTGGTCACATCGACCCCCTGGGCCCGGATGCTGGCGATTTCCTTCACCAGCGCCCACGGGTCGAGCACCACCCCATTGCCGATCACCGCCATCTTGCCCTTGCGCACCACGCCCGAAGGCAGCGCGCTCAGCTTATAGGTCACCCCGTCGATCACCAGCGTATGGCCGGCATTGTGCCCGCCCTGGAACCGCGCCACCGTATCGGCGCGCTCGGACAGCCAGTCCACGATCTTTCCCTTGCCCTCATCGCCCCATTGCGAGCCGACCACAACCACATTCGCCATTGTTACACCTGTCAAAACACTGTTGTTCAGATTCCGTTCGCCCGCCCCATCGGGCAAACAGCGCCGCACTATAACGGCATGATCCGCCGATGGCGAGGGATTTCACGGGGGGCGCAGCCCCGGCGCGGGCGCGGGGCCGGCCCCGCCCGGCAGCGCTGTTTCTTTTTGCGCTGCCACTTTCGCAAGCTGACATGCTGGGTTATGGTGCGGGCCGGACAACATGGCAGATCATCATAGGGATACCCAACACCATGACCCTCAAACTGGTTGCGGCCGCTCTGGCGGCCCTGATGCTGAACGGCGCGGCAATCGCCGCCGAGAAACATGTGGCCATCACCCAGATTGTCGAGCATCCGGCCCTGGACGCCACCCGCAAGGGGGTGAAGGACGCCCTGGCCAAGGCCGGTTATGAGGCCGGCAAGACCCTGAAATGGAGCTATGAGAACGCCCAGGGCAATGGCGCCACCGCCAGCCAGATCGCCAAGAAATTCGTCGGCGAGGCCCCGGATGTGATCGTCGCCATCGCCACCCCCTCGGCCCAGGCCGTGGCCGCCTCGACCCGCGACATTCCGCTGGTGTTCAGCGCCGTCACCGACCCGGTGGGGGCGAAATTGGTCAAGAGCTGGGACAAGCCCGGCGGCAATATCACCGGCGTCTCCGACCTCTCGCCGATCGCCTTGCACCTGAAACTGGTGAAGGATATCGCCAAGAACGCCAAGCGGCTCGGCGTCGTGTCCAACCCCGGCGAGGCCAATTCGGTGGCCCTGGTTAATCTGATCAAGCAGGAGGGGCCGAAACTCGGCATGACGGTCACCGTCGCCGCGGCCACCAAATCCGGCGAGGTGCTGCAGGCGGCGCGCTCGCTGGTGGGCAAGGTCGACGCCATCTACATCCCCACCGACAACACCGTCGTCTCGGCCTTTGAGGCGGTGGTGAAGGTTGGCCGGGACGCGCAGATCCCGGTATTTGCCGGCGACACCGATTCGGTGAATCGCGGCGCGGTGGCGGCGCTCGGCTTCAACTATTACGATGTCGGCGTGCAAACCGGTGAAATGGTCGCCAAAATCCTGGCCGGGGCCAAACCGGGCGACATTCCGGTCAGCCTGGTCAGCAAATTGGAGCTTTACGTCAACCTCAAAGCCGCCAAGGCCATGGGGGTCAGCATCCCCGATGCCATGATCGCTTCGGCCAAGAAAGTGTTCAAATAGGCGCGCGGGGCTTGTCCGCCAAGCCGGGGAAATTGATCCGATGAGTATGATCGCCCTGTTGGGCGCCGTTGAGCTGGGCCTGCTATTCGCCCTGGTGGCCATGGGCGTGTTCCTGTCGTTCCGGGTGCTGCAATTCCCCGACCTCACCGTCGATGGCAGCTTTCCGCTCGGCGCCGCCGTCGCCGCCACCCTGATCGTCTCGGGCACCGATCCTTATATCTCCACCATGCTGGCGGCTGTGGCCGGCGCACTTGCCGGCCTCGTGACCGCCTGGCTCAATGTGCGCCTGCGCATCCTGCATCTGCTGGCCAGCATTCTGGTGATGATCGCGCTCTATTCGGTCAATCTGCGCATTATGGGCCGGCCCAATGTGCCCTTACTCGGCGAGAACACCGTGTTCACCCCGCTCGAGGGGCTCGGCCTGCCCTCCTATATCCTGCTGCCCATCAGCCTGCTGGTGGTGGTGATCCTGGCCAAGCTGCTGCTCGACCGCTTTCTGAACTCCGAGCTTGGCCTTGCCATGCGCGCCACCGGCGTCAATAAGCGCATGGCCGAGGCCCAGGGCATCAATACCGGCCGCGTCACCCTGCTCGGCATGGCCATCTCCAACGCTTTCGTCGCCTTTGCCGGGGCCTTGTTCGCCCAGAGCCAGGGCGCCGCCGATGTCACCCTCGGCGTCGGGGTGATCGTGGTCGGCCTTGCCGCGGTGATTGGCGGCGAGGCGCTGATCAGCCCCAAAACCCTGTTCCGCGCCACGCTGGCCTGCATTGTCGGCTCGATCCTCTACCGGCTGGCGGTGGCCGCAGCGCTGAATGCCGACTTCATTGGCCTCAAGGCCCAGGACCTCAACCTGATCACCGCCGTGCTGGTGGTGCTGGCCATGGTGCTGCCCGGCGCGCGCAATCCGCTGAAGGCGTTCCTCGTTACGGGGCGCCAGAAATGATCCGGGCCGAGCGCATATCGAAAACCTTCAGCCGTGGCACCGCCATGGAAACCCCGGCCCTGCGCGGGCTCGATCTGGAGATTCCCGCCGGCCAGTTCGTCACGGTGATCGGCTCCAACGGCGCCGGTAAGAGCACCCTTCTGGGCGCTCTGGCCGGTGAGACCATCGCCGATGAGGGCCGGGTGCTGATCGATGATATCGATGTCACCAACTGGCCGACCTTCCGCCGCGCCGCCCTGGTGGCGCGGGTGTTCCAGGACCCGCTGGCCGGCTCCTGCGGCGCGCTGACCATCGAGGAGAACCTGTCCCTGGCCGCCAGCCGAGGCAAGGGGCGGGGCCTTGCGCGCGCCATCTCGAAAACCTCGCGCGACAGTTTCCAGTCCCTGCTGGCCCGGCTCAATCTGGGCCTTGAAAACCGCATGCGGGACAAGATGGAGCTGCTCTCGGGCGGCCAGCGCCAGGCCATGAGCCTGCTGATGGCGACCCTGAAGCCGATGAAGATCCTGCTGCTTGACGAGCACACCGCCGCGCTCGACCCCAAGACCGCGGGCTTTGTGCTCGACCTGACCCGGCAGATCGTCGCCGAACAGAAATTGACCACCCTGATGGTGACCCATTCCATGTCCCAGGCGCTTGCCGCCGGCGATCGCACGGTGATGCTGCATCAGGGCCGCATCATTCTCGACGTGTCGGGCGATGAGCGCGCCGGCATGACCGTGCAGGACCTGCTCGACATGTTCCACCGCCAGCGCGGCGAGGCGCTCGACGACGACAGCGCGCTGGACTAGACGGATGCCAAACTCACTGCTGTCCCGCTTCGAACATCCCTATCTGCTGCTCAGCCTCACCGCTCTGTTCTGGAGCGGTAACGCCGTGGCCGGCAAGGCGGCGGTCGGCGCCGTGCCGCCCATGGCCTTCACCTTTCTGCGCTGGACCGGCGCCGCGCTGATCCTGTTCGCCTTCGCCGCGCCGCATCTGCGCAAGGACTGGCCGGCGATCCGCAGGCATTTGCCCTATCTGTTTTTGATGGGCGCGATTGGCTTCGCCGCTTTTAACCTGCTGCTCTATAACGCGGTGCACTCCACCTCGGCCCTCAATGTCTCCATCGAGCAATCGGCGATGCCGATGGTGATCATGATCTTCGGCTTCCTGTTTTTTCGCGACCCTTTCACCTGGTTGCAGGGGCTGGGCGCCGGCCTGTCGCTGATCGGGGTCGCGGTTACGGTCAGCAATGGCGATCTGCAGGCGCTGATGTGGCTGTCGGTCAACCGGGGCGATGCGCTGATGGTGCTGGCCGGCCTGGTCTATTCGGCCTATACCCTGGCGCTGCGCTTCAAGCCGGAACTGCACTGGCTGAGCTTTCTTGCCGTGCTGGCCGCCAGCGCCGCCCTCACCTGCCTGCCCTTCTTCATCCGCGAGATGATGCAGGGCATCATGCCCGAGCCCTCCCTGGCCGCCGCCGGGCTGATCGTCTATGTGGCCATATTCCCCTCGATTTTGGCGCAATTGTTCTTTGCCCGCGGCGTCGGCATGATCGGCGCGGGCCGCGCCGGTATTTTCATCAATCTGGTGCCGCTGTTTGCCGCCGTGCTGGCCATCTTGCTGCTGGGCGAGCAATTGCACCTGTTCCACGTCGTCGGCGGCGGGCTGATCATGCTCGGCATCTGGCTCGGCGCGCGCCGCACAAGGGGCCTGCCGCGCTGACGCGCCCAAAACAAAAGGGCGGAAGCATCGCTTCCACCCTTTGCCGTGTCTTGCCTTGAACCTGCCGGCAGAATCAGAATTTCAGGCGCTTGGCCTGGGTCACCTGCGGCAGCGCCCGCACCCGGGCCAGGGTCTCGTCGCGCACCGGCTCGTCGATCTCCAGCAGGGCGATGGCGTCGGCGCCCTGCGCCGAGCGGCCGAGATTAAAGGTGGCGATATTCACCCCCTCCTCGCCCAGGATCATGCCCAGCGCCCCGATATAGCCGGGCGTGTCCGTATTGGTGGTATAGAGCATGTTGGGGCCAAGCTCGGCTTCCATGTCGATGCCCTTGATCTGGATGATGCGCGGATTGCCGTCCGAGAACACGGTGCCGGCCACCGAGCGTTCCTGGCGCTCGGTCATCACGGTCAGGCGCATATAGCTGTCGAACACGCTGTGATGCTCGCGCTTGATCTCCTCGACCTGAATGCCGCGCTCGCGGGCAATGGCCGGGGCGCTGACCATGTTCACATCCTCCAGCACCGGCTTCAACAGCCCGGTGAGAGCCGATGAGGTAAACGCATTGGTGTTCATCGCCGACACATCGCCCACATATTCGATCCGCACGCCATTGACGCTGGATTCGGTGAGCTGACCGGCGAACGAGCCCAATTGCTCGGCCAGGGTGATGAAGGGCTGCAGGCTCGGGGCTTCCTCGGCCGAGATCGACGGGAAGTTGATCGCATTGGTAATCGCGCCGTTGATCAGGAAATCCGACATCTGCTCGGCCACCTGAACCGCCACATTTTCCTGGGCTTCCTGGGTCGAGGCGCCCAGATGCGGCGTGCAGATGACATTCTCCATGCCAAACAGAGCGTTGTCCTTGGCCGGCTCGACCTCGAACACATCGAGCGCAGCGCCGCCGATATGGCCAGATTCCAGCGCCGCCTTCAGATCGGCTTCGACCACCAGGCCGCCGCGGGCGCAATTGATGATCATCGCGCCCTTCTTCATTTTGGCCATCGCGTCCGCATTGATGATATTGCGGGTTTTATCGGTCATCGGCGTATGCAGCGAGATGAAGTCCGACCGGGCCAGCAGCTCGTCGAGCTCCACTTTCTCCACCCCGATTTCCTGCGCCCGCTCCTGGGTCAGGAACGGATCGAAGGCGATGACCTTCATCTTCAGCCCGATCGCCCGCGAGGCGGTGATCGAACCGATATTGCCGCAGCCGATAATGCCGAGGGTCTTGGCGGTCACCTCGACTCCCATGAAACGGCTCTTTTCCCACTTACCGGCATGGGTCGAGGCATTGGCCTCCGGAATCTGCCGCGCCAGCGACAGCATCATGGTGATGGCATGCTCGGCGGTGGTGATCGAATTGCCGAACGGGGTGTTCATCACGATGATGCCCTTGGCGGTCGCCGCCGGGATGTCCACATTGTCGACGCCGATGCCGGCGCGGCCGATCACCTTCAGCTTGCTCGCCGCCGCGATCACCTTTTCGGTCGGTTTGGTGGCCGAGCGGATCGCCAGCCCGTCATAATCGCCGATGATCTCGATCAGCTCGTCGCGGGTCAGGCCGGTCTTCACATCGACATCGATATTGTTGTTTTTGAAAATCTCAACCGCCGCCGGGCTGAGCTTATCGGAAATCAGAACTCTGGGTTTCATATCCATTTCTCCTGGAAAGGGGCCGGGCGCGGAGCCCGGGTATCATGTGGGGTGTGGGAAAACCGGCTCAATCGAGCGCGGCCAGCGCCTCGCCGTAAGCCCATTCGAGCCACGGCATCAGCGCGGCCAGATCGGAAGCCTCGACCGTGGAACCGGCCCAGATGCGCAGGCCCGGAGGCGCGTCGCGATAGGCGCCGATATCGAGCGCCGTACCCTCGCCCGCCAGCAGCGACACCACCGATTTGGCAAAGGCGCCCTGCGCCGCCGCATCGAGCGCGGTGATTTCCGGCGCGGTGAATTTCAGGCACACCGAAGTATTGGAGCGGTTGGCCGGCTCGGGGCACAGAAAATCGATCCACGGGGTTTTGGCAACCCAGTCGGCGATGACCCTGGCATTGGCGTCGGCGCGGTCGATCAGCGCCTGGCCGCCGCCCAGCCCCAGCGCCCAGTCGAGCGCGTCGATATAATCCTCAACGCACAGCATGGACGGGGTATTGATGGTCTCACCGCGAAAAATGCCCTCGATCAGCTTGCCGCCCTTGGTCATGCGGAAGATCTTCGGCAGCGGCCAGGCCGGGGTGTAGCTTTCCAGCCGCTCCACCGCCCTCGGGCTCAGGATCAGCACGCCATGCGCCGCCTCGCCGCCCAGCACTTTCTGCCAGCTGAAGGTCACCACATCGAGCTTGTCCCAGGCCAGCTTCTGAGCAAAGGCCGCCGAGGTGGCATCGCAAATGGTCAGCCCGGCGCGCTCTGCCGGGATCCAGTCCCCGTCCGGCACCCGCACTCCTGATGTGGTTCCGTTCCATGTGAACACCACATCGCGGGAGAAATCGACTTGGGTAAGATCCGGCAGGTCGCCATATGCCGAGGTGAGCTGGCGCACATCCTCGAGCTTGAGCTGCTTGGCCACATCGGTGATCCAGCCCGAGCCGAACGACTCCCAGGCCAGCATATCGACCCCGCGTGCGCCGAGCAGCGACCACAGGGCCATTTCCACCGCGCCTGTATCGGAAGCGGGCACGATACCGATCCGGTAATCGTCCGGCACGCCGAGCACTTCGCGCGTCTTGTCGATCGCCGATTTCAGGCGTTCCTTGCCCTCTGCCGATCGGTGTGAGCGGCCAAGGCTGGCATTTTCAAGATTTTTCAGGGACCATCCGGGGCGCTTGGCACAGGGTCCGGATGAGAAACGCGGATTTTCCGGCCGCGCGGCCGGTTGTAGAGATCTGGTCATGGATCTACCCTCTCAGATAGTAGCCCCTCGTTGGGGAGGGGTGGCCCAAGAGCGATCTATGCCGGTGGGCGGTTAAAGTCAACCGATCATTTGGCCCATGCGACTTTATGGCCGCCAGGCTCCCGGCGACCGCCACAACGAAAACAGGCGGCCTCCTGAAGGAAACCGCCTGCCGTCCCACCCTTGAAAAGGGGATAACCGGTTTTAGTACATATTCAGGCGCAGCCCGACCCGGACCGCATGGTCCTTCCAGTTCGGCGAGCCCTCGATCTTGGAATAGGTGTATTTGTAGCCCAGATCCACATCGACCTTTTGCGAGGCTTTCATCGTCAGGCCGACCATGCCGGCATAGGCCACGGAATCGTCCTTGAACCCGGTCGAGCTCTTCACATTGATCCAGCCGATACCGACACCCAGATAGGGGGTGATGATGCTGTTGGTCGGGATGTCGAAATAGCCGTTCAACATCGCCGTCCAGGTGCGGATTTTCTGACAGGCCGGTTTATACCTGCCGGTATAATTCAGCGTCACATCCGAGCGGAAATTGCGGTTGAAGCGGTAACCGGCGCCGATCCCGCCGGTAAAGGCCTGCGCGTTCCCGATACAGGAACCGGCGGCAAACTCGCTGATACCGACATCGGCGCGGATATAAAATCCGGCATCATCGGCCGGCGGCGGGGCGAGAACCGGCGGCTGTTCGATGATCACCGGCGGTTCCGGCAACAGATCCGCGGCTTGGGACAGGGCTGTCGTGGCCATCAATGCACCAATGGCCGCTGCGCTCAGTGCTGGTATACGATAATATGGTTTCATCAGTCTGTCTCGTTTGACTATGGTTGCAGGACAGCTCTGAACGAATCAGCCAGCTGTTTCATATCGAGAGTGACGCCAAAACCCTTAAAACATGATTAACTATGACAAATCCGGTCTGCCCGCCCTTCCGGACACTGTCAGCGCAGGAACCCGCCATGATCCCCAATCAACGCCATCTGTTCGACATGCCGGACGACATCGCCTATCTGAACTGCGCCTATATGTCGCCGCTGATGCACAAGGTCCAGGACGCCGGCAATCGCGCCATCGCCCAAAAGGGCCGCCCATGGACCATCACCCCGGTGGATTTCTTCACCACCTCCGAGCGGGCGCGCGGCCTGTTCGCCCGCCTGATCGGCGCCGCCGCGGACGATATCGCCATCATCCCCTCGGTCTCCTACGGCATCACCCTGGCGGCGGCGAATCTGCCACTGGCCGCCGGCAGCCATGTGCTCTGCCTCGAGGAGCAGTTCCCGTCCAATATCTATCCCTGGTTGCGCCGCGCCGAGACTGAAGGCGCCGAACTGCGCCTCATCCGCCGGGCCGACGCCCAAAGGGAGGGCCATACCGACTGGACCGGCGCCCTGCTTGATGCCATTGATGAGCGCACCGCGATTGTCGCCGTGCCCAACTGCCACTGGACCGACGGCGCGCTGATCGATGTGGAGGCGCTCGGCCGCAAGGCCCGCGCCCACGGCGCCGCCCTGGTGCTCGACATCACCCAGTCCGGCGGGGTCCTGCCCATTGACGTGGCGGCGGTGAGGCCCGATTTTCTTATCTGCGCCACTTACAAGTGGCTGCTCGGCCCCTATGCGATGGGCTTTGCCTATGCCGCCCCGCAATGGCAGCAGGGCCGGCCGGTGGAAGAAGGCTGGATCACCCGCGCCGGCAGCGAGAATTTTGCCCGGCTGGTCGATTATCAGGATGACTACCAGCCCGGCGCGCGCCGGTTCGATATGGGCGAGCGCTCCAATTTCCAGCTCATGCCGATGGTGGAAACCGCGCTGGCGCAAATTCACGAATGGGGCGTCGCCAATATTCAGACAACCCTGGCGGGCATCACCGCGGAAATCGAAAGCCGCACCGCCCCGCTCGGCCTGACGGCGCCGCCCACTCATTTGCGCGCCGGGCATTATCTCGGCCTCAGCTTTGGCGGCCCGCCGCCGGAAAACCTGCTGGCGGAGCTTGCCGCCGAGCACATCTATGCCAGCATCCGGGGCGATTCGATGCGCGTGACACCGCATCTTTACAACAATGCCCATGACATCGACCGGTTGATCTCGGCCCTTGAACGGACACTGGGCCGTTGAGCGGCGAACGCACAGCGCTCCACTGGGCCGGCCTGGCCGCGCTGGTGGTGTTTTGGGGCTCGTCCTTCGCCATGACCAAGGTCGCGGTGACCAGCCTGGCGCCGATCTGGGTGGTGGCGCTGCGGCTCATCGTGTCCCTGTTCATTCTGGCGCCGGTGCTGATGCTGCGCGGCGAGGGGCTGCAGCGGGGCTGGCGCATCTGGCTGTGGTATGCGGTGCTGGGCGCGCTCGGCAACACCATCCCGTTCTTCCTCATCGCCTGGGGCACGGTGCATATCGATTCCGGCCTCGCGGGCATTCTGATGAGCATGGTGCCGCTGATGGTGATTTCGCTGGCGCATCTGTTCGTCCCCGGCGAACAGCTCACCTGGCCCAAGGGAGTGGGCTTCCTGCTGGGATTTGCCGGCGTGGTGGTGCTGATCGGCCCTGAGTCCCTGCTCGACATCAGCAATTCCGGCATTCAGCTGATCGCCCAGATCGCCATTCTGGGCGCCACATTGTGCTATGCGATGCATTCGATCGGCGCCCGGCTGATGCCGCCCTCATCGACCTATCAGACCGCGTTCAGCGTGTTGCTGATGGGGGTGGTGTTTTCCCTGCCGCTGGCCTTTTATATGCACCCGGAAGGGGTCAGCGAGGCCTCATGGCTCTCTCTGGGCATGACCCTGCTGCTGGGCATCTTTCCCACCGCCCTGGCCAGCCTGATCCTGTTCTGGATCATCGCCCAGGTCGGGCCCAGTTTTCTGTCCCTGTCCAATTATCTGATACCGGCCTTTGCCCTGTTTCTGGGCGTGGTGCTTTTGGGCGAGCATCTGTCCGGTCAGGCCCTGGCCGGTTTTATCCTGATTCTCGCCGGCATCTGGATCAGCCAGAAACTCGGACGCCGCAGAGCCGCCGCCTGAACGGCCTGCCAGAAGCGCCCTGCGGCAAACGTCCTGCGGTGGGGATGGGGGCTCAGGCCGCCAGTTCGATCGCTTCGACGATATCGTCGACAATGCTGTTGATCAGCTTTTCATCATCGCCTTCCGCCATCACCCGGATCACCGGTTCGGTGCCGGACGGGCGCACCAGAATCCGCCCGTTCTTGCCGAGCTTGTCGCGGCCGTCAGCGATCATTTTCTCGATCTGGTCATCCAGCGGCCCGCGCGATTTCAGCCTGGCATTGCGCAGCACCTGCGGCACCCGCTCGAAACGGCGGCTGATCTGGCTGACACTCCCGCCGCTCTCCACCAGCACCGCCAGTACCTGCAGCGCCGCGATCAGCCCGTCGCCGGTGGTGGCGTAATCGGTGAGCACGATATGGCCCGACTGCTCGCCGCCCAGATTATAGCCGTGCCGGCGCATATGCTCGACCACGTAACGGTCGCCCACATCGGTGCGGGCCAGAGTGAGGCCAAGACCATCCAGATAGCGCTCCAGTCCGAGATTGGACATCACCGTCGCCACCACCCCGTCGGCGCTGAGCTGTCCGCTGTCCTTCCACGAGGCGGCGATCAGCGCCATCAACTGGTCTCCGTCCACCACCCGGCCGGTTTCATCCACAATCACCACCCGGTCCGCGTCGCCGTCGAGGGCGATGCCGATATCGGCCCGGCGCTCCTTGACCTTCTGGCCGAGCAGTTCCGGCGCGGTCGAGCCGCAATTGCGGTTGATATTGAAGCCGTCCGGCGTATTGCCGATTTCGATGATCTCGGCGCCGAGCTCCCACAGCACCTGCGGCGCCACCTTATAGGCGGCCCCATTGGCGCTATCGATCACGATGCGCAGGCCCTCGAGGCTGGCCTGGCGCGGAAAGGTGCTCTTGGCAAATTCGATATAGCGGCCATGGGCGCTTTCGATCCGCTTGGCCCGGCCCAGCGCCTCCGGCGCCGCCAGCCCGTCGGTGAGATCGGCGTCCATCAGCGCCTCGATGCGCCCTTCGGTTTCATCGTCGAGCTTGAACCCGTCCGGACCGAACAGCTTGATGCCATTGTCGTGATAGGCGTTATGCGAGGCGGAAATCATCACCCCCAGATCCGCCTTCAGCGACCGGGTCAGCATCGCCACCGCCGGGGTCGGCAGCGGCCCGAGCAGAAACACATCCATCCCGGCGCCGGTAAAACCGGCCTGCAGCGCCGCCTCGATCATATAGCCCGACAGGCGCGTATCCTTGCCGATCACCACCCGGTGCCGGTGCGAGCCCCTGGTGAACACCCGGCCCGCCGCCATGCCGGCCCGCAGCGCCGTTTCCGCCGTCATGGGAAATTTATTGGTCAGTCCGCGAATGCCGTCAGTGCCGAAATATTTGCCCATGGTGAAACGCCGTTCCCTGAAATTCTTGATTGCTTATCCCTCTATGCCAGAAAAATGGCAAGAAATGGTAACCGCGAGGATGCGCGTTGCGGCTCAGTCCGTCTGCCGCTTCAGGCGAAAACCGGCCTTCAGCCCGCCCGAGGCCGCTGTTTCCAGCTCCAGCTCGCTGTCATAGGCGGCCAGCACATCATGCACGATGGCCAGCCCGATGCCGCTGCCCGGCACCCCTTCATCGAGCCGCACCCCGCGCTGAATCACCGCCCGGCGCAGATCGCGCGAGATACCAGACCCGTTATCCTCGACCTCGATGCGGCTGAAATCCCCCTCGTCACATGCCCGCACGGTGATGACATCGCCGCCATGCATGACCGCATTCTCCATCAGATTGCCCAGAATCTCCGCCAGGTCGTCCTTGTCGGCAAAGCTCCGATGCTCCGCATCGATCTCGAACCGGAAAATCTTGCCCGCACAGGCCGGCACCCGCTGCAAGGTGGCGGCGATGCCGGCCGCCAGCTCACCGGTCGGCGCCGGCGCCATATGCCGGGCGAAGCGGGCCCGCGAAGAGGCAAGCTCGCGTTCGATCTGCCGCCGCATGGCTTTGGCCACCGTCTCGATATCATCGGCGAGCGCCTCCTGCCCCTTGTCCCGCAGCCGGCGGATATCCGACTGCAGCGCCGTCAGCGGGGTCTTGAAGCCATGGGCCAGATTATTGGCCCGGCTCCGCGCCGCCGCGATCTCCTTCTCCTGCATTTCGAGCAGGCTGTTGACCTCGCCCACCAGCGGCTGCACCTCCACCGGCAGCTCGGTTTCGATCCGCGCCGCGCGCCCGCTCCGCACCGCGCCGATGGCGCTGCTGATCGCCGCCAGCGGCTTCAGCCCCAGGCCCACCACCGCCCAGGCGGCCATGAGCAGGATCGCCCCCAGCAGGGTAAGGGCGATTCCCACATCCCAGGCAAAGGCCCGGGTCAGCTTCGCGAGCTCGGCCCGGTCGGTGGCCACCGCCAGGCGCACCACCTGCTGATCTGGACCCTTGCCGAATTTCAGCCGCCGCTCATGCACCAGCAACCCGCTCGGGCCGGGGCCGGGGCTGTCATGGGCATGCACCTCGTTGAAGGCCGGCTTGTCGGCGGGCAATTCCAGCACCCGGTCCCATAATGAGCGCGAGCGCGCCGTCTTGCCGGCGGTCTCATTGATCATCTGCCAATAGAGCCCGCCATAAATGCGGCCGAATCTGGGGTCCAGCATCTCGGCGCCGATCCCCGGCATGCCGGATTTGTCGAAGCTGAGCCCGGCGGCGATGCGGGTGATATATTGGTCAAGCTCGGCGCCGACCCGGCGCTCCACATGGCGCTCGAACAGGGTGAGCAGCCCCAGCCCGGTCAACCCCAGCGCCAGCACCATCGCCGCCGCCTGGATGGTCAGCAGCCTGACCTTCAGCGACCGGCGGCTCACCGGGCGCCGCCCGCATCTTCGGTCGATATCATATAGCCGAAGCCCCGCCGCGTGGTGATGATGTCGGAACCGAGCTTGCGCCGCAGCCGCCCGACCAGCACCTCGATCGCGTTGGATTCCCGGGCCTCATATTCCCCCTGCAGATGCTCGGCCAGTTCCTGCTGCGGCACCACCCGGTCCTTATGATGCATCAGATAGGACATCAGCCGGTACTCCTGCGGCGTCAGCGCTTTGGGCACCCCCCGCACCGTCACCCGCATCAGCTTGGGGTCGAGCTTCACCTCGCCGATCACGATGGCCGGCCGGGCATGGCCGGCAGACCGGCGGATCACCGCCCGCAGGCGCGCCAGCAGCTCGTCCATTTCAAACGGTTTCGGCAAATAATCATCCGCGCCCGCATCGATCCCCTCGACCCGCTCCGACCAGCTTCCCCGCGCCGTCAGCACCAGGATCGGAAAACTGCGATCATTCTCGCGCCATTTTTTCAAAATGGTCAGCCCGTCCATGCCCGGCAGGCCAAGATCCAGCACCGCGGCGGCATAATCATTGGTGTCGCCCAGAAACCAGACTTCCTCGCCATCAGCTTCATGATCGACCACATATCCCGCCGCCAGCAGGCTCTCGGTGACATCCCGGGCAATCCGGGGATCGTCCTCGGCAAACAGGATTCGCATCAATCCTCTTCCTCTTTCAGGGTCTCGCCGCTGCGCGCATCCACATAAAGCTCCACCACCTGGCCGTCCTTGCGGATGAATTTGATCTCATAAAGGGGAACGCCGTCCTCGACATCGAACTCGGTCTTGATGATCTCGCCGGTGATCCGCTTTGCCGCCAGAACCAGGATCCGGTCCAGCGGCAGCACCGCCTTGGCGCCGCGATATTTCAGCACGTCCCTGTGATGGGCATGTTTGGCGCCGTGATGTTCCGCCTCCGGATACAGACCCTTATACGCCCACAAGCCAAGGCCCGCCAGCACCAGCGCCAATGTCGCGATCAGGATTATTCGGACAGGTTTCATATCGCCAATATACATTTTCCAAGCTGACAAAAAGCTGACAATACCGCTCAGGGCTCTGTCACCGGACTGCCGTTAAAAGGGGTTTTATCGCAAATGACGCGACAACCAAACCACTGGAGATCGAAATGCAACTGAAACCCCTTCTCACCGCCGCCGCCCTCACCCTGACCCTGGTCGGCACCGCCCAGGCCAGCGACGATGACAAAATGGGCAACGCCAAATGCGGCAACACGTCCGGCCAATGGATGAGCGTCGAGGCCGCCAAGGGCAAGGCCGCCGAAATGGGCCTGCAGGTCCGCCGCATCAAGCGCGAAGACGGCTGCTATGAGCTTTATGCCATCAATGCCGAAGGCCGGCGCCAGGAACTCTATATGAACCCGGTCAGCGGCAAGATCGTCAAGTCCAAGAGCAAGTCCTGATCATGTCCGAGCTCAGCACAACCCCGATATCCGGCCGCGATGCGCGGCCGGATGAGGTCCGGGTGTGGGATCTGCCCGTGCGCCTGTTCCACTGGTCGCTGCTGGCTGCCTTCGCCTTTGCCTGGATCACCGCCGATGAATGGGACCGGCCCCATGAATGGGCCGGCTATGTGGTGGCCGGTCTGGTCGCCTTCCGCCTGGTCTGGGGCTTTGTCGGTCCGGCCCATGCCCGCTTCAGCGATTTCGTGCACGCGCCGGGCAAGATAATCGCCTATCTGCGCGATATGCAGCGCGGCAAGGCAAAGCGCAGCCTCGGCCACAATCCGGCCGGCGGCGCGATGATCCTGGCACTGTTGGCCGGGCTGATCGGCATATCGGTGACGGGCTATGCCATGACCACCAATATGTTCTGGGGCGTGGAATGGGTGGAAGAGCTGCATGAAATCATCGCCACCCTCACCCTGATAATGGCCGGCCTGCATGTGGCCGGCGTGCTCTATAGCAGCCTCGCCCACCGGGAAAACCTCATTCGCGCCATGATCACCGGCCGCAAGCGCACGCTTGAGAGCGATCCCATTCCGCCCGCCGCCGGCGCGTAAAACCGCCGCGCGGAGACGGGACAGGGGCTCATCGTGCCACGCCCCGGCCACGATGGGCCCCGAACCCCCCGCCAGATATGGGTAAGATGCCGCTATGGGCTCACGGCTGTCAGGATCGCCTCCTGCACATCCAGCGCCTGGCGGCTCTCGCGCACATCATGCACCCGCACGATCTGCACCCCCTGGCGCGCCGCCTGCAACGCCGCCGCCAACGAACCCGGAACCCGCCGCGCCGCTTCCGGCTCATCCGACAGCTCACCGATAAAGCGCTTGCGCGAAGCGCCCAGCAGCACCGGGCAACCAAGCCCGTGAAAGGCCGAGAGCCCCGACAGCAATGTGAGATTATGCGCCAGCGTCTTGCCGAAACCGATGCCCGGATCGACAATCAGCCTGCCACGCGCAAGGCCCGCCTGCTCGCACAAAGCAATCCGCGATTCCAGGTAATGAAAGACCTCGACCAGCACATCCTCGTAATGGGGCGCCTGCTGCATGGTCTCGGGCGAGCCCTTGGCATGCATCAGCACCACCGGCAGCCTTGAGGCCCGCGCCGCGCTGAGCGCGCCGTCATCGAAGCCGAGCGCCGAGACATCGTTCAGCATCCGCGCGCCATGGACCGCCGCCCGGGTCATCACCCCGGACTTGCGCGTGTCCACCGACAATGGCGTGTCCTTGCCGGCAAGCCCCTCCAGCACCGGGCCGATCCGCGCCCATTCGCTGTCCTCATCGAGCTCGGCGGCGCCGGGCCGGGTCGATTCGCCGCCGATATCCAGAATATCCGCGCCATCAGCAATCAGCCGATGGCCATGGGCTATCGCCGCCGGCGCGCTCTGATAAAGCCCGCCGTCTGAAAAACTGTCCGGGGTCACATTGACGATGCCCATGATGCGGGTGCGCGCCCAGTCGAGCCCGGCCATGGGCGGGCGCGGCGCGCATAAATGCGCAAGCCGCGTGGCCAGCGCCGGCTCGCGCGAGGCAGTGAGTTCCTGATAGGTGAGAATGCGGCGCCGCGCCTTTCCCGGCGCGCCCTCAATGAGCTCGGCCCGGATGAACGCCGCCGGGCCGCCGGCCAGCCAGCCGCCCGCGCCGCTCGATACGGCGGCTTGTGCCGCCGCGCCGTAGATCAGCCCGTCCGGCCTGAGGATCGGCGCCGTCATCACGGGGGGTACCGCCCTTACGAGGGTTGCGGCTCCATATCGCCCGCATCCGGCTCCGGCCCGCGCTTCGGCTTGCCGGCAGAGGGCACCGCCGAACCGGAATCCGGCTTGTCGTCGGGAGTTTCCCGGTGCGGCTTGATACCCTTGATCAGGCCGTTGATCTCTTCGCCGGTCAGGGTCTCATATTCCAGCAGCCCTTCGGCCACCTTTTTGAGATCGTCCGCATGCTTGCTCAGAAGTTCCTGGGCCAGTTGATAGCCGGTATCGACGATATCGTAGATCTCCGAATCTATCAGCTTCTGGGTTTCTTCGCTCATATTCTGGGTGCGTGCCACCGAATGGCCGAGGAACACCTCTTCTTCATTGTCGCCATAAGCCAGCGGGCCGAGCTTGTCGCTCATGCCGTATTGGGTCACCATGGCGCGGGCCATATTGGTGGCCATCTTGATATCCGAGGAGGCGCCCGAGGTGACTTTCTCGTTGCCGAAGATCATCTCCTCGGCCACCCGGCCGCCCATGGCCACGGCGATATCGGCCTTCATTTTGGCGCGGGTCACCGAGAGCTGGTCCCGTTCGGGCAGGCGCATCACCATGCCCAGCGCCCGGCCGCGCGGAATGATCGTCGCCTTGTGAATCGGATCCGAGGCCGGCAGATGCAGCGCCACCAGGGCATGGCCGCCTTCATGATAGGCGGTCAGCTTCCGCTCTTCCTCGGTCATCACCAGCGAGCGCCGCTCGGAGCCCATCATGATCTTGTCCTTGGCGTCCTCGAACTCGGTCTGGGTCACCATGCGCTTGGAGCGCCGCGCCGCCAGCAGGGCCGCCTCATTGACGATATTGGCCAGATCGGCGCCGGAGAAACCGGGCGTGCCGCGGGCAATGGTCTTCAGGTCCACATTGGGGGCCAGCCTGATCTTGCGGGCATGCACCTTGAGGATCTTTTCACGGCCGATAATATCGGGGTTCGGCACCACCACCTGGCGGTCGAAGCGTCCCGGGCGCAGCAGCGCCGGGTCCAGCACGTCCGGACGGTTGGTGGCGGCGATCAGGATCACCCCTTCATTGGTCTCGAAGCCGTCCATCTCCACCAGCAACTGGTTGAGGGTCTGCTCGCGCTCGTCATTGCCGCCGCCGAGGCCGGCGCCGCGATGACGGCCGACCGCGTCGATCTCGTCGATGAAGATGATGCAGGGGGCGTTCTTCTTGGCCTGTTCGAACATGTCGCGCACCCGGCTGGCGCCGACACCGACGAACATTTCCACGAAATCCGAGCCGGAAATGGTGAAGAAGGGCACATTGGCCTCGCCGGCCACCGCGCGGGCGATCAGCGTCTTACCGGTGCCGGGAGGGCCCACCAGCAGCGCACCCTTGGGGATACGCCCGCCCAGCCGCTGGAATTTCTGCGGATCGCGCAGGAACTCGACCACTTCTTCAAGTTCTTCTTTAGCTTCGTCGACCCCGGCCACATCGTCAAAGGTGACCCGGCCATGGGCCTCGGTCAGCAATTTGGCCTTCGACTTGCCAAAACCCATGGCGCCGCGTCCCGAACCCTGCATCTGTCTGATGAAGAAAATCCACACCGCGATCAGCAGCAACATCGGGAACCAGGACACGAAAATGCTGAATAGCGGGTTCTTTTCGATCGGCTTGGCGGTGATATTCACCCCCTTCTTGTTCAGCCGGTCAACCAGATTGGCATCCTTGGGCGCATAGGTCTTGAAGCTGCGGCCATTGGAATAATGGCCGGAAATCTCACTGCCGCTGATGGTGACATCGCGGACATTGCCTTGATCCACTTCCGCCAGCAATTGCGAATAGGACAGCGCCGGGCCGCTTGCCTGCCGGTTCGAACCCTGGAACATATTAAACAGGGCGATCAAAAGAAGGGCGATAACGATCCAGAGGGCAAAATTCTTGAAATTGTTCACGAGCAAATCCTTGGCTGTCTGCCGTAGCGATGTGACCTGGCATCCGGCTTTGATGCCGGAATTCATGCCGTACTGTTTCTTAAAATAGGCGCGGCAACCCGCTTTGCCAAGGATCAGATCGCACTATCGTGAACGGACAGGCTTAATGCCGTCTCCGTCCCGGCCGCCAAGCGCCTCCCCATGCAGGAATTCGGCCTTGAAACCATCGCCGCCAAAACCGGCAAATGGCAGCGCCAGCAGCGCCCCGCCGGAGAAAAATCCCGGCAGGCTCCGGCCCGCCGCCGCCGGCACATCCGCAAGCGCATTAAATCGCCGCCGGATCGCCGGCCAGTCCGTCCCCAGCGCCCGCACCGCAACAGGCCGCGCCTCCTGCGGCGCCCGCACCGCAAAGCGCCGGTCCCAGATGCGGCTCTCAGCGCCCTGCAGGAGAGTTTCTTCCCCGGCATTGCGCCCCTCGCGCACCGCCCAGATGCGCCCGCGGCGGGAAAAGAACCGGCACCCGCCCAGCGTGGCGCCGGGCATGGCATCGCTCAGCAGCCGCTCGGCCAGGCCTTCAAGCGCTTTGCTGCGCGGCGGATAGGCGCTGCCGCCCACCCCCGTCACCATACGCCGCAATGCCCGGCTGGCGGCCTCGGCCCCGGCATCGCGCAGCGCCGCCGGGTCGAAATGGCAAAACCCCCCTTCCGAGGCGATGACCGCCCGGCGCATCAGCGCATCAATGGCCGCCTCGCGTCGCAGGCGCGCCCGGGTGAGCCCGGCAACCGCGCCCAGAAGCCGCTCGGCCTCGGCCCGCGCCGCGCCCTCCGCCGCCAGGCGCGCCCGCACCCGCACCCGTTCATAGCGCCGGTCGCGATTGCTCGGATCCTCGATCCAGCCCAGATCCCTTTCCGACAGAAAGCCCCGCAAGGCTTCCGGCTCCAGCTCCAGCAGCGGCCGCGCCAGCCAAACCCCCTCGCGCCGGCTCAGCGCCGCCATGCCGCACAGGCCATCCGGCCCGCTGCCGCGCGCCGCGCGCATCATCAGGGTTTCCGCCTGGTCCTGCCGGTGATGCGCCAGCAGCAGATGCGAGGCGCCGTGATCGCGGCACCAGCCGCACATCAGCCCATAGCGCGCCGCCCGCGCCGCCTCCTGCACCCCCCGGACGGGCTTTTCCCCCCGCCAGCGCAGGATATGATGCGGGAAGCCGAGCGCCGCCGCCGAGGCTCCGACCCGGCGCGCCTCGGCACCCGCCCCCGCCCGCAGGCCGTGATCGACCGTCAGCACCGAAATCTTCGGCGCGGCGCTCCGCTTGGAAATCCAATGATGAACAAGATGCATCAGCGCCGTGCTGTCGGCGCCGCCGGATACCGCCAGCGCCAGATGACCGGCCTTGGCAAGGGGGCTGAAAAGCTGATCGATATCCGCATCGCTCAGCCGGACGCCGCCGGCTAGGGCGCCGTAAGCTGTCAACATCCGGCCCGGCGCCGCTCCCGCGCGGCGCGCGTTTTCAGGGCCTTGGGCGCTGAGGGGAATTTGCGGCCCAATTCGGCGAAGGATGCGCAGGCCGCCTGTTTCTGTTTCAGCTTCACCAGGGTCATGCCAAGCTTGAACAGGCTCGAGGGCGCCTTGGGCGAGCGTTTATATTTGGTGTAGCCGGCCAGAAACGCATCGGCCGCGTCCCGATAGAGCCCGCGCGCATAATAGCTCTCTCCCAGCCAATATTGCGCATTGCCGGCCAGAGGATCATTGCCATGGCTGTTGAGAAATTTGTGAAAGGCCCGCTCGGCGCCCGCATAATCCTGACGCAGGATCAGCCCATAGGCCTGGTCATAGCTCTCACGCGCGTCCATCGGCGCACCCCCGCTCTGGGGCACCATGCCGGAGCGATCCGGATTGACATTGAAATTGAGCGACCGGCCGGGGATCACCCCCAGCGTGCGCACCGTGCCCGCCCGCGCGGGGTCAAGCCCGCCATCATCGCCGGACGCGCCATACATGCCGGTATCGCCGGAATTCCCGCCGTAATCTCCCTTATCGTCCCGGCCGCCAATCGCCCCCGGCGACGAGCCGCGTCTGGAAGGCGCGGCCACCCTCTGCCGGGGTTTGGCCGGTCTGGTCGTCCGCACCGCGCCGCGCTTGCCTTTGCCCTTGCCCAGTTCACGGAAGCGGAACTCCGTATCCTCCAGGGCGCGGCGCAGCCGGTCTTCCATCTGTTGCAGCCGGTGGGTCAACTGCTCGACCCGTCCGGTCATGCGGCGCAGGCGCTCTTCGGTCTGATTGAGCCGCAGCGACAGCGCCGCCGCCTCACGCGAGGATTGCGCATGGCTTTCCGGCGCCGCAAGGCTTAAGGCCGCCAGCACCAGCAGGGCCGTCAGCCCGGCCCGGATGCCGGCACGCTTTTGCAGGTTTGACATCACACCGCTCAACTGCTCGGGGCGCCGACCACCTTGGTTTCCGCCCGCCGGTTCTGCGACCAGCAGGAGATATTATCGCAGGTCGCCACCGGACGCTCCTTGCCAAAAGATGTCACCCGGATGCGCCGCGGCGAGACACCGAGCGACACCAGATAAGACCGGGTCGCCGAGGCGCGCCGCGCACCGAGTGCGATATTATATTCTCGGGTGCCGCGCTCATCCGCATGGCCTTCAATGCGCACCCGAACCGCCCGATAGGTTTTCAGCCAGGTCGCCTGACGCTGCAGAGTGGCGCGGGCGGTCGAGGTCAGGCTGGACTGATCGGTTTCGAAAAACACCCGGTCCCCCACATTCAGGGAAAAGTCCTCAACAGAGCCTGGCGCGGCGGACTTGCCCGCCACATTCTTGCCAAGCCTGCCCGTATCGCCGGCGCATGCAGCCAAACCAAGGCCCAGCATGCCCAGCAGCAGACCTTTGGTTAGTAAAACTCTCAATGCCATTTCATGGTCTCCAGATTCCGCGCTCCTGGCGCCGTGCCTGCCCCCGCTGCACCCTGTTCAATATCACGCCAATGCGTGCGTTAACAAAACGTATCCCGGTAAATGTTTCGACAAGAAACAATCCTAACAAAATCTAAATATGATACTTTCCCCCTTATATCGGGGGGGATACTCAATTGATCAATGGCGACCAGGCGGGATCCGAGGCAAAGCCCGGGGTGCGCACCAGGCGTTCATTATAACCGGTCAGGTCGATTTGATAAAGCTGCGGCCCGCCCGAGGAGCCGCGCGACTCGCGGAAGAACATCAGCACCCGCCCATTGGGCGCCCAGGTCGGGCCTTCATTATGAAAGCCCGAGGTCAGTTGGCGCTCGCCTTTGCCATCGGGGCGCATCACCCCGATGATGAACTTCCCCTCGCTGCGCTTGGTGAAGGCGATGAGATCGCCGCGCGGCGACCAGACCGGGGTGGAATAGCTGCCCCTGCCGAAACTGATCCGCCGGGCATTGCCGCCCCTGGCGCTCATCACATAGAGCTGCTGCGAGCCGCCCCGGTCGGATTCGAACACGATCTGGCTACCGTCCGGCGAATAGCTGGAGCCGGTATCGATCGAGGGCGAATTGGTCAGCCGCGTCCAGCGCCGGCTGCGCAGATCCATGGTGTAGATATTGGCATTGCCGTCCTGCTGCAGGCTGAGAATGATCTTGTAGCCGTCGGGCGAAAAACGCGGCGCGAAGCTCATGCCGGGAAAATCGCCGATGATTTCCTGCTGCCCGGTTTCGATATTGAGCAGATAGACCCGTGGGCGCCCGCCCGCATAGGACATATAGGTGATTTCCTGGGCCTTGGGGCTGAATCGCGGCGTCAGCACCAGGCTGCGCCCATCGGTGAGATATCTCAGATTGGCCCCGTCCTGATCCATGATCGCCAGGCGCTTGACCCGTTTGTCCTTGGGCCCGCTTTCGGCGATGAACACCAGCCTGGTGTCGAAATAGCCAAGCTCGCCCGTCAGGCGCTTATAGATCGCATCGGCAATCAGATGCGCCACCCGGCGCCAGTTCTTGCGGGTGGTGAAGAACTGCACCCCGGTCATCTGCTTCTGGGCCACCACGTCCCACAGCCGGAACTCCGCCTTCAGCCTCCCGTCCGAGACCTGCGTCACCTGCCCCGCCGCCAGCGCCTGGGCATTGATCACCCGCCAGTCGCCGAAACGCGGGGTGGAATTGATCGAGGAAATACGCTGGATAAACGCTTTCTGGTCGATAGGGCGAAACAGGCCGGAGGATTTCAGGTCGGCGGCGATCACCGCCGCGATCTCACGGCCATAATCCTGCTCCTTGGCGCTACGGCCGAGCAGATCGGGTATGGCGATCGGCAGGGGCTCCACCTTGCCCTGGGTAACGTCGATCTCGATCAGCGCCAGGGCCGGGCGGCTCAGGCCCGTTAGGGCGGCCACCATCACCATGGCGGACAATATCCGGATCAGTCCTGTGCGCATCTTCTGGTCTCGCCTCCTCATAAGGCCTTAATGTTTCACAGCCGCAGCCCAATTTCCACTGCCATAGCGGATGAATAAGGCGATTTAATAATTGCCGAACATGTCGCGCGGATCAAATGTCACATGCACATCGCGCCAGATTTCGAACTTTTCCGGCGGCAGATCATAGGGCTGGCAGCGTTTCACCGCCCGGATCGCGCTTTCCGCCGCCACCTGGAACACCAGCCCCGAGCCGCGATTGGCCACTTCCGGCGGCGCCGCCAGCTCGCCATTGCGTTTCAGCTTCATCTTGATCTTGATCTTCAGATTCTCGGCCTGCTCGACCCCGATCGGCGGATTCCAGCACCGTGACACCTGGGCGCGCAGCGCATCAAGCTCGCTGAGGGTCAGTTTGGCGTCCTGGCCGCCGCGCACCCCGTCCTCGCGCGCGTCCCGAGCTGTCTCCTCCGGCTCCGGCGTGCCGTCCGGCACCTTGTTCAACAGGGCGGCGATCTTGTCCGGGTTGAACTCATCCTTGGGCTTGGGCTTGGCCGTCCGGCGCGGCGGCGGCGGTTTGCGGCGCGGCAGCGGCGCATCGAATTTGGGTTTTGCCTTGGGCTTGGCCTCTGCTTCCGGCTTGGGCTCGGGCTTAGGCTCGGGCTTGGGTTCGGGCTTCGGTTCGGGCTTCGGTTCGGGCTTCGGTTCGGGCTTGGGCTCGGGCGGCGCCGGCGGCACCGCCTGCTTCGGCGGCTCAGGCTTTGGCGCTGGCGCGGGCTTCGGCGCCGGCTTGGGCGCCGGTTTGGGTTTCGGCTTGGGTTTGGGCTTGGGCTTCGGTTTGGGTTTCGGCTTGGGCTGGCTCTTGGCCGCCAGCTTGGTGAACTCGGCCACGGTCAGTAGATCGACCGGCAGCGCCTCCATTTTATCGACCTTGAATTCATCCGGCGACGGCAACGCCACCACGGCCGACAGAATGACCACCGCGTGCAACAGCGAAGATAGCAGCAGCCCCAGTCGCACTATTTATCCTTTGCGCCCTGTTCCTGCTCGGTCACCAGACCGATGCGGCGGAACCCGGCGGCGCTGATCGTACCCATCACCTTCATCACCGCGCCGTAATCGACCTGCTTCGAGCCGCGCACAAAGATACGCTCATTATAGCCGTTTTCGGCAATCGCCTTCAGTTTCGGCACCACTTCGTCAAGGGGGATCGCCGTGTCCTGCAAGAAGATCTTGCCGCTCGCATCCACCGAAATGGTCAGCGGCTCCTTGTCGCCCTGCAGGGGCTTCGAGGCGGTTTCCGGCAGGTCGATCGGCACCCCGACCGTCAGCAGCGGCGCCGCCACCATGAACACGATCAGCAGCACCAGCATCACATCGACAAAGGGCGTGACATTGATCTCGCTCATCGGCCGGTAATGGCCGCGCGCCCGCCGCAGCCGCCTGACATTGCCCCCGCCCTGAACCGACATGCCCATGATCTACGACCTTTCCTCGAGCTGGCGCGACAGGATCGCCGTGAACTCGTCGGCGAAGCCCTCGAGCCGCTGGATATGACGCTGCAGATCGGCGGAAAACTTGTTGTAGAACACCACCGCCGGAATCGCCGCCAGCAGGCCGAGCGCCGTGGCGAACAGGGCCTCGGCGATGCCCGGCGCCACCACCGCCAGATTGGTGGTCTTGCTGACCGCGATGGCCTGGAAGCTGGTCATGATGCCCCACACCGTGCCGAACAGCCCGACAAACGGGCCGGTGGCGCCGAGGCTGGCCAGGAACAGCAGCCGCCGCTCCATGGTTTCCATTTCGCGGGCGATGGTGACATCCATCACCTTTTCCACCCGCATCTGCACCCCGCCCGGGCTGCCGCGCCCGCCGCTTTCCTGGCTGCGGCGCCATTCGCGCATCGCCGCCACAAACAGCGAGGCCATCGATTGGTCCGGCTGGTGGGCATAGGTGGTGTAGAGATCCTCCAGCGACTGCCCGGACCAGAACACCTGCTCGAATTTATCGCTCTGGCGTCTGGTGCGCATGAACAGCACCAGCTTCTCCACCACGATCGCCCATGACCACACCGAGGCCAGCAGCAGGCCGACCACCACCAGCTTCACTACGATATGGGCCTGCAGGAACAGACCCAGCAGGGAAATCTCGCCACTTGGCGCCGCCAGGGCCGCCGCCGCCATTTCGTTCATATCCGCATCCTCAACCTGTTCCGCCCATGAGGCCCGGCGCCTTTCTGAAGCGGAATTTTGTTCAAACCGTGACTAAACCGGCGCGTTTCCGGCCCGGACCGCGCCCGCCTGTTTCCGACCATAAAGCCCAATAGCGGCTGATTCGTCCGCAAAGAATGGTCGAGTTAGAGTATGAGCCGGTCGATTTTCGCCTTCATCCCTGCCGGAATCCGCTGCGGCCGCCCCTGAAGGCTCAGCAGCGCCGCGGTGACCCGCGCGGTGAACAGCGTCTCGCCATCGCGGCTGATGCTCTGGTCGAGCATAAAGCGCGCCCCGCGCATCTCGGCCACCTTCGTTGTGACCAGCACGAT
>PKTQ01000412.1 GCA_002869085.1 Hyphomicrobiales bacterium
GCGCTCGGCCATTTGCATGGCGGCGGCGCAGGTCGAGCCGCCCGAAACGCCGGTGAAGATGCCTTCCTCGCGGGCGAGCCTTTTTGACCATTCGATGCCGAGCGCCCCCGGCACCGGTATAAGCTCGTCGAAATAGTCATTATCGATCGATTCCTGCAGCACCTGCGGGATGAAATCAGGCGTCCAGCCCTGAATGGGGTGGGGCTCGAAAGCGCCATGCCCGGCCGAAGGCGAGCCATCCGCGTTGCGCGGCTGCGCCTCGCCGCTGCCCACAAGCTGCGCATTGGCCGGCTCGCACAGGATGATTTTGGTTTCGGGACGCGCCTGCCTGAGCTGGCGCGCCGCGCCGGTGAGCGTGCCGCCGGTGCCGAAACCGGTGACCCAATAATCCAGCCGCTCACCCTTGAAATCGGCCAGAATCTCGCGCGCGGTGGTGTTTTCGTGGATTTTGGCGTTGGCGTCCGTTTCGAATTGCCGCGCCAGAAACCAGCCATTGGCCTCGGCCAGTTCGACCGCCTTGCGGTACATGCCAAAGCCCTTCTCGGCCCGAGGGGTCAGCACCACCCTGGCGCCCAGAAACCGCATCAGCTTGCGCCGCTCGATCGAGAAACTGTCGGCCATGGTCACCACCAGCGGATAACCCTTGGCGGCGCACACCATGGCGAGCCCGATGCCGGTATTGCCGCTGCTGGCCTCGACCACCGTCTGGCCCGGTTGCAGCTGGCCGCTGCGCTCGGCCTCCTCGATGATGCTCACCGCCAGCCGGTCCTTGACCGAGCCGGCCGGGTTGAAGAACTCGGCCTTGGCATAAATGCGCACATCATCGGGCGCAAGCCGGTTGAGCCGGATGCAGGGCGTGTTGCCGATCGTGTCGAGCACGCTGTCATAAAGCCGGCCCCGCCCCTCGGTTGTGCGCGAATCTTTACCCTCGGTGTGTGATGACATCTCAGCACCCTTCCCTCAATCGTCCTGAAAACAGGCGGTTATCAGGATCATTATTGTTGACCGCGCCGCCCACGCCGTAAAAGACCGGCCTATTCCACGGTTATTTTTGGAAAAACCGATTAATTACAGTCTACAGTGCGAGAAATGCCTGTCAACGCACAAGGGAGAGGGCCAGCCCCCGGGAGCGCGGCGGCATACCGGCCTGGCCGGCAGTGGCGGCAGCCCCAAACGGCAAGGGAGAGGGCATTGCCCTCCCCCCTACATGACATGGAAATAAGCCGGCGCGCCGTCTTACGCCGTAGCAAAGCTCAATCGTCGTCGAAATAGCCCTGATCGGCGCCCTGGTGGCAGGCGGTGCAATTGGCCATGGTGCCGGCTTTCTTTCTGGCGCGCGGCGAAACCTCACCATTATGCTCGCGCTGGAACCAGTTGAGCTCGGTGATCCTGATGCCGGCATTTCTGCGGTTTCTGCCCGCATGCTGCACCAGATAATCGGTGATATGGCGCGCGGTGTCCGCATCGAGCGAAGCATCCTCGCCGAAATGGGAATCGAGCCCGGTCATGATTTTGCGCCACGAGGCGGCGGGCAGGAATTTCGGCTGAAACGCCATATGACAGGCGCCGCATTCCTGCTTCACTTGCATGTCGCGGATCACCGGTATGCGCTCATCGGCGCTGGCAGGGACCATAGCCATCAGGCCGGCGCCGAGTGAGGCAAAGCCCACCATTGCGGCGGTAGTTGCGAATATTTTCATGGGATTCGTCCTTTTTTGAAGAATGTTACTGACTGATCATGAAGGCGATAAAATCGGTTTTTTCCTGCGCCGAGCAGGCCCGGCCCAAAACGCTTTTGCAATTGCGGCGGAACCATTTCTCGACCTTTTTCAGATCCGAGTAGCGCTCCGGGCTTTTCGACAACGCCATGGGGGCGATCTCCTTGCCGGCGCGGGTCTTGCCGATCCCGGCGGGGCTTGCGGTGTGGCAGCTGGTGCAGGACGGGGTCTCGGGCTTGCCGCCGGTAAAGCGGCCCTCGAACAGGCTCTGACCGCGCGCCGTTGAGGCCGGGCTTTGGGCCTGGGCCTGAAAATGGGCCAGCATCTTGTCCTGGGCCGGACCGGCCATTGCCGGCGCCGTGACGGCCATCAGGGCCGCGAAGGCAAAAAGGGATGTTCTCATGGCTGTACTCCTCATGAGTTTGGGGTTGTGGGAAGATTGATGTTCCGATCCTCGAAGCGGCCAAGCGATGCATCCTGGTGGCAGGCGATGCAATTGCCCTTCGAGCCAACGGCCATTGCTTTGAACAGCGCCGCATCGAGCCCCTGGTGACGCCGCACCCAATACGGGCTGGCGGTGATGCGCCAGGGGTTCTCCGCCGAGACCCGGCGGAGATTATTGGCCGCTTCCGTGTCCCAGTTTTCCGAGGCATGGGCGACGAGCCAGTCGCTGATTTCGCGCACCGCTTTGGGCTCCAGCGAGGCATCCTCGCCGAAATGGTCCTCAAGTCCGGCCATGATCCCGCGCCATGAGGCGGCGGGCAGCAGGCTCGGGTGATAGGCATGGTGACAGTCGCCGCATTCGGATGCGTAATCGGCAGGGGTGCTGATGGTGATGAAACCGCTGGCGGGTTTGCGCGACAGGTCCCAGATATTCAGCCCCACCAGTGCAAAGGCCGCCGCCAGCACCAATGCGCCCTTGACCATGGAGGCGGGCGCCAGCACCCCATGGTCGGCAAAATCATGCGCCGGCTTGCGGCCGGTGATCATCGCCCGCACCAGATTGCTCCGCGACAACAGGCTCTCGGCGGCAACACCCGACACATGCAACCCGATCATCGCCAACAGCACAAAACTCAGCACTTCATGCAGCTCGAGCGCCGCCGCGCCCTGCCGATAGGGCACGAAGCCAGCCAGAAAGCCCAGATTCTCCTGCCCGCCAAGCCCGACCATGCCGCTGAGCAGGATGAGAGCGATCACCCCGATCAGCCCGAACACCATCAAGGCGCCGAGCGGGTTGTGGCCGGCAAAATGCAAGGGGTTTCCGCCCCATATATGGCGGATATGCGTGAGCACCTGGCTTGGTGAGACCGGAAAATTGGCAAACCGCGCCGGCCCCGGCCCGGCAAAACCCCACACAATGCGGAATAGAGCCAGGCCGGCAATGCCATAACCGGCCCAGACATGGACGCTCAGCCACCATTCCGGGGCGAAAAACCCGGTCAGAAGCGCCGTAGCAATGCCTGCCACCAGCAGCCAGTGGAACAGGCGCAGC
>PKTQ01000346.1 GCA_002869085.1 Hyphomicrobiales bacterium
CGGGTTTTCAATATGGGCAGCGGGCAGCTGAGCCCGCTGGCATCCAGAGTGTGGTCGATGGTTGGTGCGGCGGTGCCTGACATGATGAAACCTTTCTGGTTGGATATTCGGATTGATACAAACAGACTAGTTGGTCTGTTTAAAGATAGTGAATCCGCAGCCCATTGTCTATAGTGCGCGCAAGAGCCCTTTTGGGCATGATGTTGAGAGTGAATTCGGCGCCCGCGCAAACCGGGCCGGATGAGGGCCATGAGCGAGCGCGACGCACCGGGCACACGGGAAAAACTGCTGATGGCGGCCTTTGAGGAAATCCACCTGCATGGATTTCAGGGGCTGCGCATCGACAGGCTGCTGGAGAAAACCGGCCTCACCAAAGGGGCGTTCTACCATCATTTCAAAAGCAAGAAGGCGCTCGGCTATGCGGTGGTGGACGAGGTGATCGCCCGCATGATCCATGATCTGTGGCTGGAACCGCTGCAGCAGAGCGCCGACCCGATCGACACCATCGGCACGGCGCTCAGCCGCAAGACCGACATACTGGGCGAGGATTTCGTGGTGCTGGGCTGTCCGCTCAATAATCTGGCGCAGGAAATGTCGCCGGTGGATGAGGGGTTTCGCCAAAAGCTGCAGACGATCTTCGAAGGCTGGGTGCGTGAGATCGGCGCGGCGCTGGCCGAGGGGCAGAAACAGGGCATCATCCGCAGCGATATCGACCCGGCCGAAGCGGCGCTGTTCGTTGTGGCCTCGTTTGAAGGCGCGTTTTCGCTGGCCAAGAACGCCCAGTCGGTCCGGGCGCTGGAGATCGGCGAGCGGCAATTGCTCCGCTATCTGGAGACCTTGCGGCCCTGATCCCGTGGGCGCGGCGGTGCCGGCCGGGCCGGATCGGCAGTGCGAACAGATTCCCCTCAGTCAGGCGGGCATAGGCAATTTAATTGTCTTTGCGGGTTTCCCTCGGCTTCGGCCTCCTGTAAATCCCTGTGAACCAGTTTGTGAGGGGAGCCGGAACGCCAGTGCAGCTGCGGGCCGAAAATCTTGAATGCGTCAGAGGCGGGCGGAAAGTGTTTTCCGGCCTGTCCTTTGGCTGCGCCGACGGCGAGGGGCTGCTGCTGACCGGCCATAATGGCTGCGGCAAATCCAGCCTGCTGCGGCAGATCGCCGGGCTGGTGCGCCTGGCTGGCGGCGATCTGGTGCTCGAGGGCGGGGATCCGGAGCTCACTATCGGCCAGCAGACCCATTATGCCGGCCATCTCGATGCGCTGAAGCCGCCCCTGACCGCCCATGAGAATCTGCAATTCTGGGCCCAGATCTATGGCGGTGACGCCGATGAGGCGCTGGCCGGCTTCGGCCTGACGCATCTGCGCGACATTCCCGCCGGCCTGTTGTCGGCGGGGCAGAAGCGGCGGCTGGGGCTGGCGCGGCTTTTTCTGGGCAATCGGCCGATCTGGCTCTTGGATGAGCCGTCGGTGTCGCTCGACAAGGCCTCATGCGATGTGCTGGGCGATCTGATGCGGGCGCATATGGGCCGCGGCGGCATGGTGATCGCCGCCACCCATGTCACGCTGGGGGTGGCGTTCACCCATCAGCTCGAAATGCATCGCGGCCAGGGTGTGTTCAAGCGATTCGAGGGCATGCCATGAGCGCGTTCTGGGCCCTGATGATGCGCGATATCCGTCTGGCGGTGCGCCAGGGCGGCGGCGGCGGCATGGCGGTCGGGTTCTTCCTGATCGTGGTGTCGATCCTGCCGCTGGGGGTGGGGCCGGACCTCAATCTGCTGTCGCGGATCGCGCCGGGCCTTCTATGGGTGGCGTTGCTGCTCAGCGTGCTGCTGTCGCTGGACCGGATTTTTCACGCCGATTACGAGGACGGCACCCTCGACCTGCTGGCCACTGGCCCGTTGCCGCTGCAATTGGTGGTGATCGCAAAGATGCTGGCCCATTGGGTGACCACCGGCCTGCCGCTGGTGATCGCGGCGCCGGTGCTGGGCATTCTGCTCAATCTGGACCCGGCGGCGTTCGTGCCGATGACTCTGACCATGCTGGCCGGCACGCCGGCGCTGAATTTTCTCGGGGCGATCGGCGCGGCCATCACGCTCGGGGTGCGGCGCGGCGGTCTGTTGGTGTCGCTGATGGTGATGCCGCTCTATGTGCCGGTGCTGATCTTCGGTGTCGGCGCGGTCAATGCGGTGATCACCGGCCCGGCGCCGTTTGGGCCGCCCTTCCTGGTGCTGATCGCGCTCACCCTGATCAGCGCGGTGATCAGTCCGGTGGCGGCGGCGGCGGCGATTCGGATGAATCTCGACTAGGGTCAGGGCCCTGACGCCGCGAAGCCCTTTTCCTGCCCGGTCAAACATGGTATCGGGCGCTCAATATCCGCGCTCACACTTAAGTCCTGAAAGGCCTGCTATGTCCGCTTCTTCCACAAAAGTTACCCGTGCCCTGTTGTCGGTGTCCGACAAGACCGGGCTGATCGATTTCGCCAAAGGCCTGGCCGGTTTCGATATCGAGCTGGTGTCCACCGGCGGCACTGCGGCGGCCCTGCGCGATGCCGGCCTGGCGGTGCGGGATGTGTCCGAGCTCACCGGCTTTCCCGAAATCATGGACGGGCGGGTGAAGACCCTGCATCCCAAGGTGCATGGCGGGCTGCTGGCGATGCGCGGCAATGCGGCGCATGAGGCGGCGATGGCCGAGCAGTCCATCGAGCCCATTGATCTGCTGGTGGTCAATCTCTATCCGTTCGAAGCCACAATGGCCTCGGGGGCCTCGTTCGAGGACTGCATCGAAAATATCGATATCGGCGGTCCGGCGATGATCCGCGCGGCGGCCAAGAATCACGACAGCGTGGCGGTGGTGCTCGACCCTTCGGATTATGAAAAGGTGCTGGGGGACCTCAAGCAGCATGAGGGGGGCACCTGCGCCAAGTTCCGGCGCAAGCTGGCGGCCAAGGCCTTTGCCCGCACCTCGGTCTATGACGCGGCGATCTCCAACTGGTTCGCGGGCGAGCTTGGCATCGAGGCGCCGGTGCGCCGGGCGTTTGGCGGCGAGCTGGTGCAGACCCTGCGCTACGGCGAAAACCCGCATCAGAACGCGGCCTTTTACCGAAACGGCGACAACCGGCCCGGGGTCGCCACCGCGCGGCAGGTCCAGGGCAAGGAGCTGTCCTATAACAATATCAACGACACCGATGCGGCCTTCGAGCTGATTTCGGAGTTCGATCCGGCCGAAGGGCCGGCGGTGGCGATCATCAAGCACGCCAATCCGTGCGGCGCGGCGATGGGCGCTGATCTGTCGCAAGCCTATGACAAGGCGTTCCAATGCGACCCGGTGAGCGCCTTTGGCGGCATTGTGGCGCTGAACCAGCCGCTCAATGCGGCGGTGGCGGAGAAAATCTCCAAAGTGTTCACCGAGGTGGTGATCGCGCCGGGCGCCGATGAGGATGCGCTGGAGATTCTGAGCGCCAAGAAAAATCTGCGCCTGCTGCTGACCGAGGGGCTGGCCGACCCGCAAAGCCCGGGCCTCACCTTCCGTTCGGTGTCGGGCGGCATGCTGGTGCAGTCGCGCGACAATGGCCGCATCACGGAATCCGATGTCAAAGTGGTGACCAAGCGGGCGCCGAGCGCGCAGGAGATGAAGGACCTCATCCTGGCTTTTCGCATCGGCAAGCATGTGAAGTCGAACGCCATCATCTATGTGAAGGACGGCGCCACGGTGGGGGTCGGCGCCGGGCAGATGAGCCGGGTCGATTCGGCGCGGATCGCGGCGCGCAAGTCAGAAGACGCGGCCGAGGCCGCCGGGCTCGATGCGGCGCTGGTGAAAGGCTCGGTGGTGGCCTCGGACGCCTTCTTCCCCTTTGCCGACGGCCTGCTGGCCGCCGCCGCCGCCGGGGCGACCGCGGTGATCCAGCCGGGTGGCTCGATGCGCGATGACGAGGTGATCAAGGCCGCCGACGAGGCCGGGCTGGCGATGGTGATGACCGGCATGCGCCATTTCCGGCATTAGGCGCAAAGGTCATGAGCACCGACGCGCCCGATAGCCCCTGGTCGGCCTCGGTGCTGACCCTCTATCCGGAGATGTTTCCGGGGCCGCTGGGCGCGTCATTGGCCGGTCAGGCGCTGCGGCGCCGGATCTGGTCGCTGCAGACGGTGAATATCCGGGATTTTGCCACCGACAAACACCGCAAGGTCGACGATACGCCGGCCGGCGGCGGCCCGGGCATGGTGCTGCGGGCCGATGTGGCCGACCTGGCGCTGGAGCATGTTTTACAGCCCGGTGAACGCCGTCCGATCCTCTATCTGACGCCGCGCGGCCGGCCTTTGACGCAAAAACGCGTAAAAGAGCTTGCGGAAGGCCCCGGAATTGTGCTTTTTTGCGGGCGCTTCGAGGGTGTGGACGAACGCCTTGTCGAGGCACGTCAGCTGGAAGAGGTCAGTCTGGGTGATTTCGTGCTATCGGGCGGCGAGATCGCGGCACTGGCTTTGCTGGACGCGGCGATCAGGTTGCTGCCCGGAGTGATGGGCAAGGCCGAATCGGGCGTTGAAGAGAGTTTTTCAGGCGGTTTGCTTGAATATCCCCACTACACCAGGCCGAGGCTGTGGCGGGGACGGGAAATACCGCCGGTGCTGCTGAGCGGGGACCATGGCCGGATCGCCGCCTGGCGGCGCGAACAGGCCGAACATGTGACCCGGGAGCGCCGGGAAGATTTATGGGCCGCCTATCGCGCGCGGCGGGACGAACAGGAATGAGATTTTCAGCGCAGGCTTGAATGGATGCCGGAGCGCTGCAAGGGTTGAGGAAAGGCAAGAACGATGAACATCATTGAACAGCTCGACAAGGAGCAGGCCGAGGCTCTGGCCGCCGTGCGTCCGGTTCCCGAATTCGCTCCCGGTGATACCGTGCGGGTGAATGTGAAGGTGAAGGAAGGCCAGCGCGAGCGCGTGCAGGCCTATGAAGGCGTGTGCATCGCCCGCTCCGGCGGCGGCCTGCAGGAAAGCTTCACGGTGCGCAAGATCTCCTATGGCGAAGGCGTCGAGCGGGTGTTCCCGGTCTACAGCCCGCTGATCGAGAGCATCGAGGTCGTGCGGCGCGGCAAGGTGCGGCGCGCCAAGCTCTATTATCTGCGCGGCCGTCGCGGCAAGTCGGCCCGTATCGCCGAGCGTCAGGACCATCGCCAGAAAAACGCGTAAAGCCCGTTGAAGATGGGAAAAACGCTCTACGATAAAATCTGGGATGATCATCTGGTCGATGAACAGCCGGATGGCACCTGCCTGCTCTATATCGACCGGCATCTGGTGCATGAGGTAACGAGCCCGCAGGCCTTCGAAGGCCTGGAGCTCAGCGGCCGCAAGGTGCGCGCCCCGGACAAGACCCTGGCAGTGGCCGACCATAATGTGCCGACCACCGATCGCAGCGCCGGCATTTCGGACCCGGAAGCCAAATTGCAGGTGGAGACGCTGGAGGCCAATTGCGCGCGCTTCGGGGTCGAATATCTGCCGATGGACGATGCCCGCCAGGGGGTGGTGCATATTGTCGGGCCGGAACAGGGCTTTACCCTGCCGGGGATGACCATTGTCTGCGGCGATTCCCATACCTCCACCCATGGCGCCTTCGGGGCGCTGGCGCACGGGATCGGCACCTCGGAGGTCGAGCATGTGCTGGCCACCCAGACCCTGATCCAGAAAAAAGCCAAAAACATGCGGGTGCGGGTCGACGGCCAGGCGCCGGACGGAGTCAGCGCCAAGGATATCGTGCTGGCCATTATCGGCGAGATCGGCACCGCCGGCGGCACCGGCAGCGTGATCGAATATCAGGGCGCGGCCATCGAGGCTCTGTCGATGGAAGGGCGGATGACCGTCTGCAACATGTCCATCGAGGGCGGCGCCCGCGCCGGGCTGATCGCGCCTGATGAAACCACCTTTGCCTATGTGAAAAACACCCCGCGCGGCCCCAAGGGGGCGGCCTGGGAAGCGGCGCTGGCCTATTGGCGCACGCTTCGCAGCGACGCGGATGCCGAGTTCGACCAGGAAATCGTGCTCAATGCCGACGATCTGCCGCCGATCATCACCTGGGGCACCAGCCCTGAAAATGTGGTGTCGATCACCGGCCAGGTGCCGGACCCGGCCCAGATCGCCGATGAAACCCGCCGGGTTTCGGTGGAGCGGGCGCTCGACTATATGGGCCTGAGCGCCGGCACCAAGATGACCGATATTCGCATCGACCGGGCCTTTATCGGCTCGTGCACCAATGGCCGCATCGAAGATCTGCGCGCCGCGGCGGCCATCGCCCGGCAGGGCAAGGTGCATGAGGGCGTATCGGCCATGGTGGTGCCGGGCTCCGGGCTGGTGAAAGCCCAGGCCGAGGCCGAGGGCCTCGACAAGGTGTTCCTCGATGCCGGTTTCGAATGGCGCGAGCCGGGCTGCTCCATGTGCCTGGCGATGAATGCCGACCGGCTGGAGCCGGGCGAGCGCTGCGCTTCGACCTCGAACCGCAATTTCGAAAGCCGTCAGGGCTATCGCGGCCGCACCCATCTGATGTCGCCGGCCATGGCGACGGCGGCGGCGCTGGCCGGACATTTGGTCGATATCCGCAAGTTCTAGGCCTTCACCGGCCGCATCCGCCGGAGGGCTCATGAGCCGGGATAAAATCGATCCGCAAGCCGAAGATGAGCTGAGGCGCAAAAGAGCGCTGGCCGATCTTGCCGCGCTGGAAGACGGTGCCGAAGGTATGCCCGGCACCGGCATGGGCAATGCCTACCGGGCCGCCACCAAGCGGCTGCAGGCGATGGGCCATGATGTGGGCGAGAACGGGGGCGATGACGATCCGGCCGAGCGCTGGGGCCGGCTGATCGGCCGCGGGCTTGGCTTCGCGGTGCTGGCGTATCTGATCTGGCACCTTATCAGCACCTATGTTTTGAAATAGATCGATTTTGCCGGGCAAAATCGGTCAACCCACGAGGTGTATTGGCGAATGCCAATCACCGGTGGGGAGGGCTCTTTTTTGAGTGATAATCGGTTCCGGCCAGTTCATATCTTCCCATGGAAAGATATGAACCCCCGACGAGGTCTATTTCTCGTCAGAGAAATGACCGGTCGGGCGCGGGCTTTTTATAGTTCTGCCGGTCCTACCCATTGATTCTTCTGCCGGTCCTGCCCGCCCCGCTCCCCCTCCCCACCGCCCTCAGGGAGTGTGACCAAAGGGCAGCGGGGAGGGTGAGCGGGGCTATTTGGGGTGACAATCGGTTCCGGCCCGCTCGCTCTTTTCGCCCTTCGGGCTGTGACGCTCAAGCGCCGCTAGGGCTGCGCTCCCACTTGGTCGCTAGTCCTCGGCTGCGCCTCGTCCGGAGGTGTCCATACAAAAGTTTCAGCACGGCTACCGGCGCGTGACTTAGAGGCGGTGAGCGGGTGAGCTTGTTTTCTTTTCGGCCGATCCTACCCACTGCGCTTTGTTTTGCCTCGCGGCTATTCCTCGCTGCACTCGGGCCTCCGGCGGGGCGGCCTGACCGGCCGACGCCCGGTCGGGCTTGCCGCTCAGGTCCAAGGATTTGTCCCTGAGCGGAGGTGCGTTCCGGCCGTTATTAAGTTCTGCCGATCCTGCCCACCCCACTCCCCCTCCCCACCGCCCTCAGGGAGTGTGATCAAAGGGCAGTGGGGAGGGTGAGCGGGGCTATTTGGGGTGACAATCGGTTCCGCCCCGCAAGCTCAGCCGTCATTCCAGCGAAAGCTGGAATCCAGTTCCTATCCATTGACCATACTTCACCAAACCGCAGAAGCATCATGGATCCCGGATCAAGTCCGGGATGACGATGTGGGTGAGATTAAATCCCGCGCCGCAAGCCTTGCAGGGAGGCGCGGGTTTCAAGCATGAGCTGCCCGATGTCCAAAGCGTGAAAGTGCTATTTGCCGTATAGGGTCAGCGGCAGCCAGGTCGAGATATGCGGGAAGGTCCAGATCGCGGCGAGGGCGATGATCTGGATGATCACGAACGGGATCACCCCCTTATAAATGTCGCTGGTGCGCACGCTTTCCGGCGCCACTCCGCGCAGGTAAAACAGGGCAAAGCCGAAGGGCGGGGTCAGGAACGAGGTCTGCAGGTTGATGCCCATCATCACCCCGAGCCATACCGGGCTCATCAGCTCGCCATTGCCCATTTCCATCTGCAGCAGAATCGGCGCGACGATCGGCACCACGATGAAGATGATCTCCAGGAAGTCGAGGAAGAAGCCCATCAGGAACATCACCAACATCACCACCAGCATGGCCATCATGGTGCCGCCGGGCAGGTTGGAGAGGAAATCCTCGATCAGCACATCGCCGCCGAAACCGCGGAACACCAGCGAGAACATGCCGGCCCCCACCAGGATGATGAACACCATGGACGAGATGATCAGGGTCTGGCGCATGACGCTGATCATCACCCGCTCGCCGTCGGTGACCTGGGCATAGGTGCGGTAGACGGCAACCAGAACGCCCCAGGCCAGGCCGGCCGACATCACCAGCGCGGCGCCGATGGCGACTTTCTCAATGCCGGGGATGACGTCGCGCTGCATGCGCAGATCGAAATAGATGGTCAGGGCCAATACCCCGGTCAGGCAGATGGCGGCCATGATCACCGGCAGGCTGCGCTTGGGCGCCACCCGGTAGCCGGCGAGCAAGGTGGCGCCGATCGCGCCCACGCCCGCCGCTTCGGTGGGCGAAGCCAGTCCGGCCAGAATCGAGCCCAGCACCGCGATGATCAGCACCAGCGGCGCGAACAGCGCCCCGGCCAGGCCCATATAGAGCTGGAAGGTGGATTCGCCGGTGTCGGGGCCGGCGGGGATCGGCGGCGCGCCCTTGGGATTGAAGATCGAATAGCCGATCTGATAGATGATATACATGCCGACCAGCATCAGGCCGGGCAGCAGCGCGCCGGCAAACAGATCGTTCACCGAGACGGTGTCGGGGGCGAAAATGCCTTTGGCGAACTGGGCGTTCTGAAACGCCACCGAGAGCTGATCGCCAAGCAGCACCAGCACGATCGACGGCGGAATGATCTGCCCCAGCGTGCCGGAGGCGGAAATGGAGCCGCAGGCGAATGACGGGCTGTAACCGCGCCGCAGCATGGTGGGCAGCGACAACAGGCCCATGGTCACCACCGTGGCGCCGACAATGCCGGTCGAGGCCGCCAGCAGCATGCCGACGATGGAGACGGAAAAGGCGATGCCGCCGGGCAGACGCCCGAACAGGCGGCCCATATTGTCGAGCAATTCCTCCGCCACCTTGGAGCGCTCGAGCATCACCCCCATGAACACGAACAGGGGCACCGCCACCAGCACCTCATTGGTCATGGTGGCGAAAATGCGCTGGGGGAAGGCGGTCAGAAAGCTGATATCGAAAATGCCGATGAAATAGCCGAGAAAGGCAAAGGCGGCCGCCGTGCCGGACAGAACGAAAGCGACGGGAAAACCGCTGAGCAGCAGTATAACCGCGACCAGGAACAGATAGCCGCAAAAGGCGGAGGGTTGCAGAAACATTTCCATGTGAAGATCGCCGCTCCTAGGACGCCGCCGTTTCGGCGGTCTCATCTGTTTTGAGGAACAGGGTTTCGATGCCGTGGATCAGTGTTGAGATCGCCTGCAGGCCGAGCAGCACGGCAAACACCCAGATGACCGTCTTCAGCGCGAAAATGAGCGGCAGGCCGCTGATTTCTGTCGAGCTTTCAAAGGTCTTCCAGCTGTTGATGACATAGGATGAGGACAGCCACAGGGTGAGGATGCAGAGCGGAATCAGAAAAAACAGCGATCCCAGCGTGTCGATCCAGGCCTTTTTGCGCACCGAAGCCTCGCGGTAGATAATATCGACCCGGACATGGCCGTCATGCAGCAGGGTATAGCCGGCGCCGACCATGAACAGAATGCCGTGCATGTACCAGATCGATTCCTGCATCGGGATAAAGCCGATGGCGAACACATAACGCATGATCACCACGGTGAATTGCACCAGAACCATCAGCAGCGCCACCCAGGCCACGCCGCGCCCGATGATTTCGTTGAGCCGGTCGATGCCTGTGGCCAGTTTGATCAGAAAATTCACGAAATGCCCCCGTCACAGCCCCAGAATGGGAGAAGGCCCGCACCGGCCGGAGCCGGTGCGGGCGCCATGTTGCTGGTCCTGCCCCTAGAAGGTCACCAGGCTGCGTTTCTGCATATAGGCCTGGTCGGAAATCCGCGACCAGTCCACCACGTTTTTGCGGAAGCTCATATAGCTGTCATAGACCTTCTTGGTGGTGGCGTCGGTGGCGCCGGCGCTGGCGATCACGTCCTTGGCGGCATTGCCGGCGGCGGCGAAGATCTCATCCGAGAATTCCTCCAGCTTGACGCCGTGCTTGGTGACCAGGGTGTTGAGCGCCGCCGCGTTGTTGGCGTTGAACTCGGCCAGGCCGAAATTGTTTTCGGCGAGAGCGCAGGACTGGAACATGGCCTTGTCCGCATCCGAAGCGCCATCCCACAATTTCTTGCTGATGCCGGTGCTCAGCGTGGTGCCGGGCTCATGGAAGCCGGGATAGTAATAATGCTTGACGATCTTATAAAAGCCGAAGGCCAGATCGTTCCAGGGGCCGACCCATTCGGTGGCGTCGATGGTGCCGGCCTGCAGGGCGGGCAGGATTTCCGAACCGGCCAGGGTGACCGAGGTGCCGCCCAGCGCCTTGATGACGTCGCCGCCGAGGCCCGGAATGCGCATTTTCAGACCCTTGAAATCCTCGATCGAATTCATCGGCTTCTTGAACCAGCCGCCCATCTGCGAGCCGGTATTGGAGCAGGGGAACGGCTTGACGCCGAACTGGGCCGAGAGCTCGTCCCAGAGCTGCTGGCCGCCGCCATGATGAATCCAGGCGTCCATTTCATCGGGGCGGAAGCCGAACGGCACCGCGGCGAAAAAGCCGAACGCTTTGGATTTGCCCTGAAAATAATATTCGGCCGAATGATAGAGGTCGGCGGTGCCTTCCTGCACCGCATCCAGGCATTTGAGCGGATGCACCAGCTCGCCGCCGGCATAGACCCGCACCTTGTACTTGCCGCCGGACGTGTCCTCGATGCGCTTGGCATAGCGGGCGGCGGCGGTGCCGAGGCCGGGGAAGTTCTTGGGCCACGAGGTGACCATCTTCAACTGCTTGACCCCTTGCGCGATGGCCGGCGCGGCCAGGGTGGAGGCGGCGGCGGCGCCGGTGGCGAGGCCGGCGTTTTTCAGAAATGAGCGGCGATCCATGAAATGTGACTCCCTTAAATGCTGCCCCGGCCGAATATCAGGCGCGCATGCGCATATCCGGCAAAGGCTGTTCATCCAGTTTCAAGACAGAGTGCGATGCCCGGGCACTGCCGTGCCTCCGAGCGTCCTCTCCCCGCTGAAACTAAAGCTTATATGACGGGCAATTACAACCCTTCGGCCCGGAGAGCGGCCAAGAAAATGAGGGCGGACAAAACCGGGTCGGGAGGAGGCGGGGGAGGGGGCGCGGCAAAACCCCAATTTTATCAAGTGAAAATCATCGGACAGCGCGCCGCAGCGTGAAAAAACTTGTGATCGAGGCCAAACAATGCTTGATTTGCAATCACAATCTGTTTTGATACAGAGCCAAAAAAACAATATATAAGAACAACATAATATAGGGTTGCATGGGGAGCGGGTATGTCCGCAGGTAAGTTCGGCCCGCAGGCCGATGGGGATAGTTTTCCCAAATTGCTGGTCCGGAACGCTTCGGAACTGGCCGGTCGGCCGGCTATTCGCGAGAAGGATCTGGGCATCTGGCAGAGCTGGAGCTGGGATCAGGTTCTGGATGAAGTGCGCCGGCTGGCGCTCGGTATGCAGGCGCTCGGCCTTGGCAGGGGCGACAAGATCGCCATTGTCGGCGACAATCGGCCGCGCCTCTACTGGACCTTTGTCGCCGCTCAGAGTCTCGGCGCGATCCCGGTGCCGGTCTATCAGGACTCGGTGGCCGAAGAGATGGCCTATGTGCTCGAGCATGCCGAGGCCCATTTCGCCATGGTCGAGGATCAGGAGCAGGTCGACAAGCTGCTGCAGATCAGCGAGACGGTCGAATGCATCCGCCATATCATTTATGACGATCCGCGCGGTCTCAGGGATTATGAGGGCGGGCATCTGCACAGCTTTACCGCGGTGCAGAAGCTGGGCGAGGAGGCCATGGCCGGGGACGCCGGGCTGGAGGAGAGATGGCTGGCGGGAATCAATGAGACCAAGGGCTCGGACATTTCGGTCATCCTTTATACCTCCGGCACCACCGGGCGGCCCAAGGGGGTGGTGCTCAGCCATGACAATGTGCTGATCACGGCGCGGGATGCGGGGGAGTTCGAGAAGCTCGGCCCGGACGAGGAAGTGCTGGCCTATCTGCCCATGGCCTGGGTGGGGGACCATATCTTCTCCTACGGCCAGTCCTATACCAGCGGCTTTTGCGTCTCCTGTCCGGAAAGCCCGGAAACCATGCTGCAGGATCTGCGCGAAATCGGCCCGACCTATTTTTTCGCGCCGCCGCGGATTTTCGAAAACATTCTGACCACGGTGATGATTCGCATGGAGGATGCCGCGGCGCTGAAGCGGCGGCTGTTCCACTATTTCCTCAAGGTGGCGCGCCGGGCCGGCGAGCCCATATTAAACGGCGAGCCGGTGGGGCTGAAGGACCGGCTGCTCTATGGGCTGGGCGCGGTGCTGGTCTATGGCCCGCTCAAGAACACGCTCGGTCTGTCGCGGGTGCGAATCGGCTATACGGCGGGCGAGGCGATCGGCCCGGAGATTTTCAGCTTTTACCGTTCGCTGGGGGTCAATCTGAAACAGCTTTACGGACAGACCGAGGCCTCGGTGTTCGTGACCGTGCAGCCAAATGGGGAAATCCATGCCGACACGGTCGGCAAGCCGGCGCCGGGGGTGGAAATCAGCATCGCCGACAATGGCGAGGTGCTCTATCGCGGGCCGGGGGTCTTTGCGCATTACTACAAGAACGAAGAGGCGACCCGGGAAACCAAGACGGAGGAGGGCTGGGTGCATTCCGGCGATGCCGGTTTCATCGATGATCGCGGCCATCTGAAAATCATCGACCGGGCCAAGGATGTTGGCAAACTGAATAACGGGGCGATCTTCGCGCCGAAATATATCGAGAATAAGCTGAAATTCTATCCCAATATCAAGGAGGCGGTAGCCTTTGGCGACCAGCGCGACATGTGCACGGTGTTCCTCAATATCGACCTGGCGGCGGTCGGTAGCTGGGCCGAGCGCAACAATGTGCCCTATGGCAGCTATCAGGAGCTGGCGGCCAATCCGGAAGTCTATGGCATGATCGAGGCGCATGTGGACGAGGTCAACAAATCCCTGGCCGGCGAGCCCCGTGTGTCCGGATCGCAGATTCACCGGTTCCTGATCCTGCACAAGGAACTCGATGCGGATGACGGCGAGCTGACCCGCACCCGCAAGGTGCGGCGCAAATTCATCGCCGAGCGTTACGAGCCGCTGGTCAAGGCGCTCTATGACGGCAGCACCGAAACCCATATCGAAACCGAAGTGACCTTCGAGGACGGACGCAAGGGCAGCCTGTCGGCGGATATCACGATTTGCGACATGCAGACCTATGAGCCGCCGGTTTCCATGGAGGCGGCGCAATGATGCAGGAAGCGGCACGGCCGGACGAGACCCGCGAAATTCTCCTCAGCGTGGACAATGTGTCCCTGTCCTTCGGCGGTATCAAGGCGATCCAGGAGGTGAGCTTCGACATCAGGCGCGGCGAGATCCGGGCGATCATCGGCCCGAACGGCGCCGGCAAGACCTCGATGCTGAATGTCATCAACGGGTTTTATCATCCGCAGGACGGCATCATCACCTTCAAGGGCCAGGAACGGAGGCGGATGCTGCCCTCCTTCGCGGCCCGGCAGGGCATTGCCCGCACGTTCCAGAATGTGGCGCTGTTCACCGGCATGAGCACGCTGGACAATATCATGACCGGGCGGGTGCCGCGGCTGGAGAAGGGCCTTTTGGGCGAGATCGGCCAGATCCTGCTGCAGGCGGTCTATCTGGGGCCGGCGCAGCGCTCGGAGATGGATCAGCGCAAGCTGGTCGAAGAGATCATCGATTTCCTGGAGATCCAGCATATAAGGCGCACCCCGGTGGGGCGGCTGCCCTATGGGCTGCAGAAGCGGGTCGAGCTGGGGCGGGCACTGGCGATGGAGCCGGAGCTGTTGCTGCTCGACGAGCCGATGGCGGGCATGAATCTGGAAGAAAAAGAGGATATGTCCCGCTTCATCCTGGATGTGAACGACCATTACGGCACCACGATCGCGCTCATCGAACATGACATGGGCGTGGTGATGGACCTGTCGGACCGGGTCGTGGTGCTGGAATATGGGCGGCTGATCGCCGACGGCACGCCCGAAGTGGTCCAGGCCAACCAGGCGGTGATGGATGCCTATCTGGGGGTGCCGCATGATTAGGGCAAGAGGGCTGTTGGCATGATGTTTTTGCTGGAAGCGACGATTAGCGGCCTGATGGCCGGGGTGATGTATTCGCTGGTGGCGCTCGGTTTCGTGCTGATCTTCAAGGCCTCGGGCGTGTTCAATTTCGCGCAAGGGGTGATGGCGCTGTTCGCCGGGCTGACCCTTGTGGGGCTGATGGAGAAATTCAGCCTGCCGCCCTGGGCGGCGATCATCGCCACCATCGCGGTGATGATCCTGCTGGCCTGGCTGATCGAGTTTCTGGTGCTGCGCCGCCTGGTCAACCAGGCGCCGATCATCCTGTTCATGGCCACATTGGGGCTGGCCTATGTGCTGGAAGGCCTTGGCGATATTCTATGGGGCTCGGATGTGAAGCTGCTGGATATCGGCCTGCCGCAGGGGGCGGTGGACTGGTTGCTGGATGATTATAACCTCTATGTGGAACGGCTCGAGGTCGCGGCGGCGGTAACCGCAGTGATCATGGTGGTGGTGCTGGCGGTGTTCTTCCAGAAAACCCGGATCGGCCGGGCCCTGCGCGCCGTGGCGGACGATCATCAGGCGGCCCTGTCGGTAGGCATTTCACTGCGCACCATCTGGGTGATCGTGTGGTCGGTGTCCGGCGTGGTGGCGCTGGTGGCCGGCATTATGTGGGGGTCGAAATCCGGGGTGCAGTTCTCATTATCGCTGATCGCCCTGAAAGCCCTGCCGGTGCTGATGCTGGGCGGGTTCACTTCGATTCCCGGCGCGATCATCGGCGGGCTGATCATCGGCGTCGGCGAAAAATGGGCCGAGATCTATATGGGACCGATCATCGGCGGCGCCATTGAAAACTGGTTTGCCTATATGCTCGCCCTGGCTTTCCTGCTGGTGCGCCCGCAGGGGCTGTTCGGCGAAAAGATCATCGAGAGGATATAGGCCATGTTCTACCGCGAAGCCGGACAATTCAAAACCAGCTACCGCGCCGACCAGGCGCTGTTCCCCATCGCCCAGGACCGTTATTTCGTGATCGCGGTGGTGCTGGCGGCGTTTGTGGTGGTGCCGTTCGTGATCACCGATTACTGGGCCAATGCGCTGCTGCTGCCGTTCCTGATCTATGCGCTGGCAGCGATCGGGCTGAATATTCTGACCGGCTATTGCGGCCAGCTTTCGCTCGGCACCGGCGGGTTCCTGGCGGTGGGGGCCTATGCCTCCTACAAGCTGATGACCGCGTTTCCGGAGTTGAACATCATCATCGTGTTCCTGCTCTCGGGGCTGATCACCGCCATGGTGGGGGTGCTGTTCGGCATTCCATCGCTGCGCATCAAGGGGTTTTATCTGGCGGTGGCGACGCTGGCCTCGCAATTCTTCATCGTCTGGCTGTTCAACAAGGTGCCGTGGTTCTTCAATTACAGCGCCACCGGCCAGATCACGGTGCCGCCGCGCGAGGTGCTGGGCTTTCTGGTGACCGGGCCGAACGCTTCGCCGGCGGCGACCTATCTGTTCACCCTCGGCTTCGTGGCGGTGTTTGCGCTGATGGCCAAGAATCTGGCGCGCGGCAATGTGGGCCGCAGCTGGATGGCGATCCGCGACATGGACATCGCCGCCGAAATCATCGGCATAAGGCCGCTGAAAACCAAGCTGATCGCCTTTGCGGTGTCCTCGTTCTATATCGGCGTCGCCGGGGCGCTGTTGTTCGCGGTGTGGCTCGGCTCGGCCGAGCCGACAGAGGCGTTCGGCATCGACCAGTCGTTCCTGATCCTGTTCATGATCATCATCGGCGGGCTGGGTAGCATATTGGGCTCGTTCATGGGCGCGGCCTTCATGACGCTGATGCCGATCTTTCTGAAAAACTTCATGGTCGACGGGCTCGGGGTACAGCCGGCTTTGTCGGAACATGTTCAGATCGTGCTGATGGGCACGCTGATTATCTTTTTCCTGATCGTCGAGCCGCACGGGCTGGCCCGGCTGTGGCAGATCGCCAAGGAGAAACTGAGAATCTGGCCGTTCCCCTATTGATAAGGGGTGAGGCCGGCTTTTGCGGCGGGCGCCATGCCTGCCGCATTCCGGTTGTAGCGCCGCCGCCGCGAGACGCGGTCCGGCGCCCAATAACCGAACACCGAAGACAGGGCAGTCTGCGCAGAACAAAAGCAGGCAGGCTGCTTTAGGGGAAATGAATACGGCAATCGCCGTATGACAATTCAAGGAGGATAACAACGATGAATCTTAAACAACTCACTCTGGGGCTAGCCGCCGCCGCCGCGATGACCGGCAGCGCCTATGCCTATGAACTGACCGTGCCGACGCTGGATTACCGCACCGGGCCTTATGCCCCCAACGGCATTCCGTTCGCCAATGGCTTTTCCGATTATTTCACCCTGCTCAATGAGCGCGATGGCGGCATTAACGGCGTGAAGATCAAACTGGTGCCGTGCGAGACCAGCTACAACACCAAAAAGGGTGTTGAATGCTACGAAAAAACCAAGAATGCCGGCAATGGCGCTTTGTTCTATTCGCCGCTGTCGACCGGTATGACCTATCAGCTGATTCCCAAGGTCACCGCTGACGGTATCCCGCTCTATACCATGGGCTATGGCCGCACCTCGGCCGCCAATGGCAAGGTGTTCAAATGGGTGTTCAATGTGCCGATGACCTATTGGGACGGCGCGACGGTGGCGGTGCAATATGCGGCCGACAAGTCGGGCGGCATGGACAAGCTGAAGGGCAAGAAAATCGCTCTGGTGTATCACAATTCTGCCTATGGCAAGGAGCCGATTCGCACGCTGGAAGTGATGTCGAAAAAATACGGCTTCGAGCTGAAATTGCTGCCGGTGGACCATCCGGGCCAGGAGCAGAAGGCGACATGGCTGCAGATCCGCCGCGACCGGCCGGACTGGGTGTTCATGTGGGGCTGGGGCGTGATGAACCAGGTGGCGATCAAGGAAGCCGCCAGCATCCGCTTCCCGATGGATCATTTCATCGGCGTGTGGTGGTCCGGCTCGGAAAATGACGTGCTGCCGGCCGGCGCCAAGGCCGATGGCTATAAGGCCCTGGCCTTCCATGCGCCGGGCGCCGACTTCCCGCTGCACAAGGACATCATCAAATATGTCTATGATGGCGGCAAGGCGGTCGATCCTTCCTATAAGGACCGGGTCGGTGAAGTGCTGTATAATCGTGGCCTGGTCAATGCCCTGTGGGCGGCCGAAGCCATTCGCACCGGCATGAATATCCACAAAACCAAGGAGCCCACCGCCGCCCAGGTGCGTGACGGTTTCGAGGCGCTGGATGTTTCCGAGGCGCGCCTGAAGGAGCTGGGCCTGCCGGGCTTCACCTTCGGCGTCAAGGTGACCTGCGCCAATCATAAGGGTCCGGGTAAAGTGGCGGTCCAGTCCTGGGACGCCAAGGCCAAGAAGTGGAGCATCGTCACTGATTTCTATCAGCCGATGGATGACATCACCGGCCCGCTGGTCGAGGAGGATTCGGCCAAGTTTGCCAAGGAAAACAACATCACGCCGCGTGAGTGCAAATAATCACCCATGTGACGGGCGGGGCGGCTCCGGCCGCTCCGCCGCTTTGATCATAGAAATTTTCAAGGCCGCCGAGGCCATGTCCAAGCCGGGTCCGAGACCATGAATCAAACCACAGATCAAGCCGCCGCCGACACCATCCTGTCGGTGAACAATATCGAGGTGATCTATAATCATGTCATCCTGGTGCTGAAGGGGGTGTCGCTCGATGTGCCCAGAGGCGGCATTGTCGCCCTGCTGGGGGCCAATGGGGCCGGCAAGACCACCACTTTGAAAGCCATCTCCAACCTGCTGCGGGCCGAGCGCGGCGAGGTCACCAAGGGGGCGATCCTGTTCGAGGGCAATGAGGTGACGGACCTTACGCCCAACGACCTTGTCACAAGGGGCTGCATCCAGGTGATGGAGGGGCGGCACTGCTTCGAGCATCTGACGGTTGAGGAAAACCTGATGACCGGCGCCTACACAAGGCGCGACGGCGCCGCGGCGGTGAAGGCGGATCTGGAGCTGGTCTATTCCTATTTCCCGCGCCTTCGCGAGCGGCGCAAGAGCCTCGCCGGCTATACCTCCGGCGGCGAGCAGCAAATGGTGGCGATCGGACGGGCGCTGATGTCGAAGCCGAAAATGATCCTGCTGGACGAGCCCTCCATGGGGCTGGCGCCGCAATTGGTGGAGGAGATTTTCGAGATCGTCAGAAAGCTCAACGAGCAGGAGGGGGTCAGCATATTGCTGGCCGAGCAGAACACCAATATCGCGCTGAAATATTCCAATTACGGCTATATTCTGGAATCGGGCCGGGTGGTGCTGGACGGCGATGCGGCGGAACTGCGCGAGAATGAGGATGTGAAGGAGTTCTATCTCGGCGTGGCGGGGGCCGACCGCAAATCCTTCCGCGACGTGAAACATTACAAGCGCCGCAAGCGCTGGCTTGCCTAGATAGCTGGCAGGCATACCGGCCGGCGGGCCGATCGAGGGTGAGAAATATCATGTCGGACCAATATTACGACGCGCGCGAAACCCGCTCGGGTGATGAGCGCGAGCAGGAACTCAGCGGCCGGCTGGCCGCCCATATCGGCCGGGTGATCGCCGATGCGCCCGGCTGGGCCCGGCATCTGAGCGGCTATGATGCCGCCGCCATCACCAGCCGCGCGGCGCTCACCGGCCTGCCGGTGCTGCGCAAGCACGAGCTGATGGAGCGCCAGGCGGAAAACCCGCCCTTTGGCGGCTTTCGGGCCGGCAAAGGCGGCGGGCGGGTGTTCATGTCGCCGGGGCCGATTTACGAGCCGCAGGGGCAGGGCAAGGATCCGTGGAATGTGGCGCGCGCCTGCTGGGCGGCGGGCTTCAGGCCGGGGGACATCATCCACAATTCATTTTCCTACAGCCTGACCCCGGGCGGGCTGATCATGGATAGCGGCGCCCGTGCTGTCGGCTGCGAGGTGTTCCCGGCCGGAACCGGCAATACCGAAACCCAGGTGCAGGCGATGGCGGCGCTGCGGCCGGCAGGCTATACCGGCACGCCGGACTTTCTGAAGGTGCTGCTCGATGAAGCCGAGGGCACCGGGCGCGATGTCTCGTCGCTCAGCAAGGCGCTGGTGTCGGGCGGGGCGCTGTTTCCGGCGATGCGCGAGGATTATGCGCGGCGCGGGGTGCGGGTGCTGCAATGCTATGCCACCGCCGATCTGGGGGTGATCGCCTATGAGTCCGAGGCGATGGAAGGGATGATCGTCAATGAGGACCTGATCGTCGAAATCGTCACTCCGGGCACCGGCGATCCGGTGCCGGAAGGCGAGATCGGCGAGCTGGTGGTGACCAATTTCAACAGCGACTATCCGATGATCCGATTCGCCACCGGCGATCTGTCGGCCTTGCTGCCCGGCGCCAGCCCTTGCGGGCGCACCAATATGCGCATCAAGGGCTGGCTGGGCCGGGCCGACCAGACCACCAAGATCAAGGGCATGTTCGTGCACCCCGAACAGGTGGCGCTGATCGCCCGCAATCATCTGGAACTGGGGCGGTTGCGGCTGACGGTCAGCCGCCGGAACGACCGCGACGTGATGTGCCTGGTGTGCGAATGCGCCGCGCCCTCGGAGGAGCTGGCCGCCAAAGTGGCCGCCAGCGTGAAGGAAGTGACCAAATTGCGCGGCGAGGTCGAACTGGTGGCGCCGGGCAGCCTGCCGCTCGACGGCAAGGTGATCGACGATCAGCGCGACTATAGCTGAGGCGCCGGCTCCGGCGGCGTCATCGCTTTTCTTGCCGGCCGATCTCGCTTATAACCCAGGCAGGCAAAGCCGATCAGGCAGTCCGGGACGGCGAGGGGAAGACCATGGGCGCAAGAAGAAGATATCGATCCAATATCAATGTCGAGCATGTTCGGGAGAAGATCGACATTATCGGGCTTGTTCTGGTGGAGGGCTTTCATCTGCTGGCCCTGTTCGCGATCGGCGCGGTGGTGGTATGGGCGGCGGTGATGACTTTCATCTCGATGTTCGACAAGAGCCATGCCAGCATCGAGGATGTGCTGCTGCTGTTCATCTATCTGGAACTCGGCGCCATGGTCGGCATTTATTTCAAGACCTCGCGCATGCCGGTGCGCTTCCTGATCTA